>JAVXVR010000457.1:0-2739 GCA_032230165.1 Acidobacteriota bacterium
TCCCCGTCTTCTCCCACCGCCTCGTCGTCAACTCGCGCTTCTCGTCTTCACTCAGACGCAGCGAAGAGGCGGAAGCCGTCCTGCGCGAGATCATGAAGACAATCAGCGTGCCGATCTGACAAGCTCAACTCAAAAAATATGCGACGACTAACATTAAGGCTCGCTGTCGCGCTCTTCACATTCATACTCGGCATTGCGGTGACACTCGTTTGGTATGTCTCGCATCGCGCTGATTCTCTCAACCTGCCTGAATCTGATGCGGAGCGAGAAACGAGACTGGCTAGGTTTGAAGAGATGTCGGTCAGAGTGCCTTTCTGCGAATTAGTCAGACATCCGAAAGTTTACGAGAACAGCATCGTCAGCGTGGCTGTGTCGTATCCGCCGATGATCCCTTATTCCTTTACGGGTAGCTGTCCGGAAGGGAACGATTCCGTGCGGATTGAGTTAGAATCAGAGAAAGTCCGCTCTGACAGTGAACAGATGTTGGCTGTGTACGACAAAGAAATGGATCATTGCTGGGCAGGAGCTGGAACTATCGTCGGTAAGTTCGAGGCTGTTGACAGAAAAGATGATGAGCAGCAGAAAGAGGTTTCTTATAAATTCACAATTCTCCGCTTGGATAAACCAGAGTTCGTCATTAGCTGCGCCGAATCAATGAGGACGCCCGCCCCGTAGTCATTCGTTCGTACAGTTATTTTTGCGATGCTGCGCGCGTGGTGGAGATCGATCCTTGGGACGCTGCTGGTGCTCGGCGGGCTGGCGACCGCCGTGCTGACGTGGCTGGCGCGGCGCGCGCAGGACTGGCAGTTGACGCAGTGGGGCGCGCTCCTCTCGCTCGTCTTCGTCGCGCTCATCACGATCTTCGTCGTGCCGCCGCTCGTCCGCCGCGCAGGGCGTGAGTCGAAAGGCTTCGACCCGCCCTTGCAGCTCACGACCGGCGGCACAATCTTCTGCGGTATCTTCCTCGTCGTCGGGCTTGCGGCTTACAACACGGGCAACAACCTACTGTTCCTCGTCTTCTCCGTCCTCGCCTCCACGCTCTTCGTCGCGTGGGCGGCGGGGCGCGCATCTTTGCGCGAACTCAGCGTCTCGGCACGCTTCCCCGACCACATCTTCGCCGGAGAGCCCGCGCCCGTCCTCGTCTCCCTGCGCAACTCGAAACGCGCGCTGCCCTCTTTCTCCGTCCTCGTCCAGTGGCGACACCAGCTCGAACATGACACGCGACGAACGATCTTGCGCCGACTCTCGCGCCGACGCTTCGACAAACAGCCGCTCGCCTACTTCATGCACGTGCCCCGCCGCACGCGCGCAGAGCAGCGCGTCGAGCAGGTCTTCCCCCGACGCGGTCACGTCCTCGTCACAGGCTTCGAGCTATCCACGCGCTTTCCGTTCGGTTTCTTCCGCCTGCGCAGGCGTCTCAGCGCGCGCAACGTCGATCTCATCATCTACCCGAAGCTTGAGCCCGCGAGCGACGAGCTGCATTTGCTTCCGATGAACATGGGTCGGCAACTCTCAGCGCGGCGCGGCGCGGGGCACGACCTGCATTCCTTGCGCGAGTATCAGCCGCAGGACGACGTGCGCCACATTGACTGGAAGGCGACCGCACGCGCGCGCCGACTCTTCGTGCGCGAGTTCACCGCCGAAGACGAGCGCCGCGTCCACGTCGTCCTCGACACGCGGACGACTAATGACGAGAACGCGGCGAGCAGAGCATCAACCCGCGCCGACAAAGAAGCAGCAACCAACGACGATGCCACCGTGCGCTTCGAGCGCGGCGTCACGCTCGCCGCCTCGCTCGTCGCACACTTCATCGAGGAGCGCGCCGAGGTGCGCCTCACCTTAGGCGACGAACATGGCAACTACGGCGCGGGTCGTGAACACCTCTACGCATCCTTGCGCCGCCTCGCGCTCGTCGCGCCCGATGCTGCGACGCGCGTGTCCGAGCGCGACGAGCCAGCCGCATCCGATTTCTGGAATTCCATCGCACACACCTCCGCCAACGCTGACGCCAACTACGTCATCCTCCTCACCTGCGCCGAGCCCGGCACGATCCCCGCGCATGTCTGGCGGCAGTCGCACGTGATCTATTTGTGAGTGACAAGTGACAAGCAAGACAAGCCGAATGGATTTGCTTGTCACTTGTCACTTATCACTTTCAGCATCTCGTCCGCCGCGCGCCATCCTGTGCGAATGCAGTCGGGTAGTCCCGCGCCTTCGTAGGCGTTGCCCGCGAGTTGAAGCGTGGGGAAGCTCGCGAGGCGTTCGCGTATGCGTGCGACGCGACCCGTGTGCCCGACGGTGTACTGTGCCATCGAGCGCGACCAACGCTCGACGTGTGCGAAGAGCGGCGGTCGCGTGACGCCGAGCAAGTCGCGCAAATCCGCGAGCACGGCTGTCGTCATCGCCTCATCGTCGAGCGCGAACATTTCGGGTTGGAGCGCGCCGCCGACGAAGGCGCGCAGGAGCGCGTGACCTTCCGGCGCGCGCCCCGCGAACTTGACGCTGCTGAAGGTGCAGGCGAGCGTCGAGCGTCGCTCGATGAAGGGCACGACGAAGCCGAAGCCGTCGAGCGGGTGCGGGATGTCGGCGCGTTGGTAAGCGAGGTTGACGGTGGCGGTCGAGGCGTAAGGGATCGCGTCGAGTTCTGACGCAAGCACGTCGTCCGTGGCGCGGAGAAGCTCGGCGGCGGCGTAGGCCGGAAGCGCGAGGCAGAGTGCGTCTGCCATCAACACTTCATTC
>JAVXVR010000459.1:0-11483 GCA_032230165.1 Acidobacteriota bacterium
CCTCTTCACCGTCGTCCACGAACAGTTCATGACCGACACCTGCGACTACGCAGATATCGTGTTGCCTGCGACGACGCAGCTCGAACACTTTGACCTGCACAAAGCCTACGGTCACTTCTACCTTACCCTGAACGAGCCTGCTATCGCGCCGCTCCACGAGGCGAAGCCGAACTCCGAAGTCTTTCGCTTGCTCGCCGCGCGCCTGAATTTTACGGAAGACTGCTTCACAGACACGGACGAAGAGATCGCGCGTCAAGCTCTCGATATAGATCATCCCGCCCTTGCGGGCGTCACGCTCGACAGTTTGCGCGAGCGCGGCTGGGCGCGCCTGAACCTCGCCGAAGACTTCGCGCCGTTCGCCGAAGGAAACTTCGCGACCCCGTCGGGTAAGTGCGAGCTTTACTCCGAACGGCTCGCGGCGGAAGGGTTGCCGGGAGTGCCCGACTTCATCCCGCCGCGCGAGTCGAAAGCTTCCGCGCCGCAGCTCGCGAAAAAATATCCGCTCGCGCTCGTCTCCCCGGCGGCGCACGCCTTCCTCAATTCGAGCTTCGCCAATTTACCGAAGCAGCTTAAGCAAGAGAGCGCGCCCTTCGTCGAGATCAACCCCGAGGACGCCGCCGCGCGCGGCATCTCGGACGGCGACCGCGTCCGCGCCTTCAACGGGCGCGGCGCGTGCGAGTTGCGCGCCGTCATCACCACGCGCGCGCGCGCGGGCGTCGTCGTCTCGCCTTCCGTCTGGTGGAACAAGCTCTCGCCGGGGCGGGCGAACATCAACCAGCTCACTTCGCAGGGACTCACGGACATGGGCGGCGGCGCGACCTTCTACGACGCGCTCGTAGAAATAGAGAAGAAGGATTGAAAGAAGACGCGGAGACAGGGAGTCGCGGAGGCAGAAACGACGGCGCGGTCTTTCGTCTTCCCCGCGCCGCCGCGTCGCCCCGCCCCTGTGCCCCTCTCTTAGTCTATCCCCTGCGTCGCGGCGACGATGAGCATCACGATGAGGGCTGCGCCGATGCCGGCTCCGACGTATGCAATCGTGTCTTGCGCCTTCGTCATCGGCGGCGGCATCTTTTTGACCTCCGCCACGTCCGCGAAGGCGACCGTCGTCGGCGCGTCGGTCTTCGTGTCGCGCAGCACGAATTCGTCCTCGTGGCTCTCGCCAACGTAGCCTTTCAGCCGCCGCCCGTCTTTCATCTTCACGCTCACGCGCGCCTTGTCGCCCGTCCCGACGCGGTGAATTTTTGCCTTCACCTTCGCGAGCCTTTCGGCTTCCTTCTCGGCTTGCGTCGCCGCGAACGCGCCCGCGCCCGACGCCGCGCAGACGACCGCGCACGCGAGCACGGCGGCTATTACCTTCTTCATCATTTCAGAGCCTCCTTATAAAAGTTCAGTCGCCGCCCGTCTCCACCGCGATGATCGAGACCAAGAGCAACACCCCGAAGGTGACGCCCGTGCTGATCGCGTACTTCCTGAAAGTCGAGTGCCCGCGGTTGATCTCGACGCGAGCCGCGTCGGCGTAGGCGACGACGGTCGGCGCGTCCGTCGTCGCGTCCCGCAGCACGAACTCCGCGTCGCGCACCTCCGAGACGTACCCCTTGCGTGTCGCGCCGTCTTTGAGCCACACGGTGACGCGCGCCGCCCCGCCGGTGCCCGCGCGCTGAATCTTCGCCTTCACGTCCGCGAGCGTCGCGGCGTCCCTCTCAGCTTGCGTCGCGGCGAGGACGCGCGGTGCGCCCTGCGCGTAAACTAGCGCCCACGCGAGCGCGAGCGTCAGAACCTTTTTCCACATCCGAGCCTCCTTCATCTTTTCGCCTTCCGTCTTTCGCCTCGCTCTCAGTCGTTGAGCGAGGCAAAGACGATGGCTAACGTGAAGATCACTGCGCCCGCGCCGATGCCGACGCCCAGAGCGGTGTTGCGCGCCGTCGAATGCCCGTGGCTGATCTCGACCTTGCTCACGTCGCCGTAGGCGATGGTGGACGGCGCGTCGGTCGTGCGGTCGCGTAAGACGAAGTCCCCGTCGTGCCGTTCGGAAACGTATCCCTTGCGCTTCGTGCCGTCCTTGAGCTTCACCGACACGCGCGCCTTCTCGCCGAGCCCGGCGCGATTGACGTTGACCTTCACCTGTTCAAGCGTCTGCGCGTCACTCGTCGCTTGATCGGCTGCGAACACGGTCGCGCCCGCCTGCGTCGAGACGAGCAGCGACACGAGCGCGAGCGTCAGAAATTTTTTCATCACATTTGCCTCCTTGACCCGCGACTAAGCGGGTCGTGATTTATCGAATCGATCCACACATGGCAACCCGGATGCCAAGCGACTTCAAGCCGCAACGCGCCGCGTCCGCCGCGAAAACCTATCCTTTTTCCACTGCGCCCACCCACATATGCCTCGCGCGACGCAACAAAAATCCGACAACTGACGAACGGCACGATTCGACGCCGGCGCTTGTGAAGCGGGCGCGCCCCCGCCGTCGCGCTTGACAGCGCGCGCCCGCTTCGCCGATACATACCGGGCGACTCCCCGTCACACGCAGCACGCGTCGCACGAGGTGCTATCATGTGTCGCGCCCGTCGGCTTGCAGCTAACCCCATGAGACAAGAATCACGAAACGAACGCCCCACGTCCGCGCGCGACGTGCGACTCGCGCGTCATGTGCGACTCTTCGCCGCGCCGCTGTTCCTCCTCTCGCTCGTCGCCGTCGCGTCGCACGCGCAGACGCCGCCGCGCGCATCACGCGTCGCGCGAACACAGAAGTCCGCGATGGCTGCGGCGTCGCGCGCCGTCGTGCCGGAAGAGACGTTGCTCAAGATCATGAGCGCCGAAGACGAGCGGCGCTGGGACGCGGACGATCTCGGCGCGCTCTTCGCCAATGCCTCGCCCGCCGTGCGCTCGCGCGCCTTGCTCGCCGCCGGTCGCATCGGCGACGCGCGCGCCGTGCCTTCAATCGTGCCCATCATGCAGGCGGACAGGGACGTGTCGGTGCGCGCGATGGCGGCGTTTGCGCTCGGCGAGATCGAAGCGGTACGCGACGCGACCGCGCTCATCCCCGCCACGCGCCTGCCCTTCCCGGACGCGGTGCGCGCACGCGCCGTCGAAGCTCTGGGGAAGATCGCGGCGGCTCTGCCGCGCGACGACAATGTGAGCGCGAAACTTTTCGGCGACGCGATCATCACCGCGCTCAACTTCGAGCGCACGCGCCGCCCCGCGCTCAACCGCGAGGTCATCCTCTTGGGTCTGACCGCCGCGCTACGCGCGCGACCCGCAGACGCCGCCAAGACGGTCGCGCTCTATCTCACCTACCCAGATCCGCGCGTGCGCGCCGACGCCGCCAACACGCTCGCGCGCCTGCGCGCCAAGGACGCGGGCGCAAACGAAGCTTTGCGCGCGATGCTCGCCTCGGACGCAGACGCGGTGGCACGCGCCAACGCCGCGCGCGCGCTCGGCACGGCTGAGGATAAGGCGGCGTTCGACGTGCTCCTCGACCGCGCCGCCAGCGACCGCGCCGCGCGCGTGCGCGTGAGCGCCCTGCGCGCCCTCGCCTTGCTCAAAGACCCGCGCGCTACCGACAGTCTGCTCAAGCGCGGCGAGGCACTCTTCGCCGAGTACAAGGCGGCGAAATTGTCGGGCGGGTTGGCGCACCCAGCGGTGCTCAACGAGCTGCTCGAAGTGGTCGCCGCACTCGGTCGCGTCGTCGTGAACTCTTCGGACGCTCGCGCGCTCACGTTCCTGCGCGCCGTGCGCGAAGCTGAGACTTACGTCGATCCCGAATCGGAGATCGCGTTTGCGCGCATCGCGCCCGCGCAATACATGAGGGAAAAACCTTTCGTCAATCTCTACCTACGCGCGGCGGAGAACAAGTTGACGTGGCAGGCGATCTCTGCGGTCGCGCAAGGTCTCGCGGAGATCGGTCAGATGACGAGCGAGCACGCGGGCAACAGCGTCTTGACCGTGCAGGCTGACGCGCAGTTGGCGCTGCGCGGCGTCCTCAACGATAAAAGTACGCCCGCGCTCGCCGTGCCCGACGTGTTGCGCGCCATCGCCGCCTTCAAGCCGCTCGATCTCGACGCCCTCATGCGCGAACAGCTCAAGGCGGACGACGTGATCGTGCGCGCGACCGCCGCGGAGTTGCTTGGCACTGATCCGCCCAATGCCGAGACGACGCGCGCGCTCGCCGCCGCGCTGCCGCGCGCGATGAATGATGAGATGAACGACGCCGCGCTCGCCATCCTCGAAGCGCTCGGCAAGCAAAAGAATGAGGACGCCACCGCCGCGATCCGCTCCACGCTCGAATCGCCCGACTATCTGATCCGCCTGCGTGCCGTCACGCAGCTTCGCGCCTTGAACCCGAACGAGAACACAGACGAGCGCATCCAAACGGTCGCCACGCGCAACCACCTCGCGGACTACCGTCGCGCTCTAGCACGCCGGGACATGCGCGTGCAGGCAATCGTCTCGACTGATAAGGGCGCGTTCACGATTGAGCTTCTGCCGGAAGATGCGCCGCTCAACGTGGATAATTTCATCGGGCTGGCGCGGCGCGGCTACTTCAACGGCATCGCCTTCCACCGCGTCGTGCCGAACTTCGTCGTGCAGGGCGGCGACCCGCGCGGCGACGGCAACGGCGGACCCGGCTACCAGATTCGCTGCGAGATAAACCTTGTGCCGTATGATCGCGGCGCGGTCGGGATGGCTCTCTCAGGCAAAGACACGGGCGGCTCGCAGTGGTTCGTCACGCACTCGCCGCAGCCACACCTCGACGGCGGCTACACAGTCTTTGGTCGCGTCACACAAGGCATGGACGTGGTTGACTCAATCGCGCGCGGCGACCGCATCCGCGCCATCACTGTAATGGAGATGCCGAAGCGAAAATGACTTTCGCTGGAACGATTCGCGCGACGATAAATTTGTAGGGGCAGGGCTTGTCCCTGCCCGCCGCGACCGCAAGGTCGCTCACACGATCCGCGACTATTCAACGTCGGGTGATCGCGAACTTAATTCGCGCATACGCGCGGCGGGCAGGGACAAGCCCTGCCCCTACAGTCATTGCGTAGGGCATGAATTCGCGTCGTTCCATCATCGTCGCTTTCTTTGTCGCGTGCGCCTTCGTCGTCCCGGCGTCGGCGCAGCCGCGCGTCAGTCCGACGGTCGCCCGGAAGAATAGCCTCGCGCCGGACGCACGCACGCGCTACCGCATCCGTCTCGCGCTCGACTTCGACGCGCGCACCTTCAAAGGCACGGAGCGCGTGCGCTGGGTGAACCGCGACGACCATTCCGCCTCCGCACTCTACTTCCACCTCTACGAGAACCTGCGCAGCAGCGCGAGCGGCGCGCCGCGCCCGACTACAGCGCCCACCACCGGCGCATCTGACTCCGCCACCGAGGCGGACGAGCCGCGCATCGAGGTCGCGCAGGTGCGCGCCGCCTCGACGGGCGCGCCGCTTCAGTTCGCGCTCGACGATCAGGCGACGGTGCTGCGCGTTCCCTTGCGCGAGTCGGTCGCGCCCGGCGCAGCCGTCGAGATCGAGATCGATTTCAAGGGAAGCGTCCCCGAAATCGATCCGGACGAGACGAGCCTGCCCTCGCACGTCATACAACAGTTGGGCGCGGCGATGCGCGACACGCGCGAGGTGCGACGCGCGCGCGACACGAACTTTCTTTCGCGCGGCGTGATGCTGCTCGGCGCGTGCTATCCCGTCCTCGCCGTGCGCGACGGGGGAGACTGGCAGCGCGAGGCGCGCGCCACCGTCGGCGACTGGCTCTACGAAGAGGTCGCCGATTACGACGTGACCGTCGCGGCGTCGCGCGACGTGGCGCTCTTCACGTCGGGCGAGCCGCGCGCGGAATCGTCGGGCGCAGCCGCGCCAACGAACAACACCGTCGAGAGGAGTTTCACGGGCGAGAACCTGCGCGACTTCGCCATCATCGCGGGGCGCGGCTTGCAGTTCGCCGAGCAGACGGTCGAGGGCGTGCGCGTGCGCTCGATCTTCACGCGCGAGCACGAAAGGACAGGGCGGCGCGTGCTTGAAGTCGCCGCGCACGCGACGAGAATCTTCAACGCGCGCTTCGGCGCGCTGCCTCTGGAGACGGTGACGGTCGCGGAAGCGCCGCTCGTCGCGGGGGTGGGGAGCGCGGAGTTCGCCGGGCTGAGCGTGATCGCGAGCGCCTTCTACGTTGATTTCGATTCGTCCGCCGTGCGCAACCTGCCGGAAATCGTGCGCGAGCAGCGCGCGTCGGTCGAGGACAGTCTGGAGTTTGCGGTCGCGCACATGGTCGCGCACCAGTGGTGGGGCATGGCGGTCGGGAGCGATCCGGAACGCGAGCCGGTCTTGGACGAGGCGCTCGCGCACTGGTCTGCGCTCGTCTATTACCGCGAGACCTACGGTACGGCGCGCGCGACTGAGGCGAGCGACGATCAATTGCGCGGCGTCTATGAAATCTATCGCACCTTCGGCGGTGAAGACATGACCGCCGACCGCGCCGCGCGCGACTATCACAACTCTTTCCAGTATGCGGCAATCGTCGCCGCCAAGGGCGCGCTCATGTTCGGCGCGCTCGAACGCCTCCTTGGTGAGGGGCGCGTCTTCACTGCACTGCGCCGCTACTATGAGGCGAATCGTCTGGAGATCGCGGAGGCGAACGATCTCGTCGGCGCGTTCATCGCCGAAGCGCCCGTCGCGGATCGCCGCGCCGTCGCGCGCACCTTCGACCGTTGGCTCTCCGAGCGGCACGGCGACGAAGACATCGCGCCGCCGAACCCGCAGCTCGCAGCCACCCTCGGACTCACCATTGATCAGGGCGCGAAGGACAACGGCAACCGCTTCTCCCGCCTCGGCAAATTCTTCTGGCGTCAGATGACGCGCATCCGTTAGTTCCCGAGCGCGATTTCACTCTAAGCTCTGCGCGCTCATGATTTAGTCCCGCCCTCAGCCGACTTGCTTCAGCCTCTGTGGAACGATTCTGGTACATTCGCGCGACGGCGCGCGCGCCGCGATATCCGTCGCAGCCAGAAGCCCGTCGTCTGTCGGATGCACATAGCGCTCCGTCTGCTTGGTCGTCGAGTGCCCCATCAGCCGCGCGATCTTCTTCAAGTTCAAGTCGGCGTCCCCGAGCCGCGAGCCGTACTCGTGGCGCAGGTCGTGGAAGCGGAAGCCTTCTATCCCGGCGCGCGCGCACGCCTTGCGGAAGAAGTATCCGACCGTCTTGCGATCCAACTTCCGCCCCTGCTCGTCCGTGAAGAGGTAACTGCTACGCGCGGCGTCGCAGAGCCTCCGAAGCAACTCCATTGCCTGCGCGCCGACGGGCACACCCTCGATGAGGGACGCGCCGTCACTCTGGAATCTCGGAGCGTAGGAGATGAACCGGGGCAGGGTAATAGCGCGGGGGCGGCGCGGCCGCCTGACCATCCTGCTGACGGCTGGCCTCGACGTGGGCCGCGCCCTGCTCGGGGTTGGCAAAGAAGAGTTGCAGTAGCTCTTCGGCCGTCAACCCCCACGTCTCCGAACCCAAGTCTTTGCGCATCTCCAACAGCGCCTTTACGAACTGCGATCTGGCCGGCAGCGTGTTCGCCACGCTTTCGCCGGCCGCGGCGCAGAAGGCGGCGTAGGCTTTGACGACGCCGGGGCTGCCGTAAAGCGATATTAGCCGATCCAGAGCTTGCCGCTCTGCGGGCCACGGGTACGGGCCGCGATCCGCGGGCGCGCGTTCGAGCCGCAGCAGAGGAACCCAGAGGTCTGTGTAAAACTGGTAGGTCGCAATCTTCTCCGCGTGGAGCGTGCCGGCCTTGCGCGCCCGGCCGGACTGGTGAATGCTGCTTGCGGCGATGATCGCCGCGAGCAACACGGCGAGCGAGGCGAGCACCCCCGCGCCCACAGGCCGTAACTCGAATGCCGAGAAGGTGCGCGCCACACGCGGCGCGGCGAAGTAGCCGCCGTAGCCGACGGCCGTGACCAAGCTGAAGCCGATGAAAGTTAAGAACACCGCGCGCAGAGATTTCATGGAAGCCTCCTCTGTTTGCCTTTGACGCGTCCCGTCCCGACCTCAATCACCCGGCCGCAGTTTCCCGCCCGCGCCCCCCGTCCCTTGTCCCGCTAACGTCCGCCGCTCGGCAAACTCTGTCGCACGCGCCCGGCGACGACGGGGTCTGGGTGATCGACCAGTGTGCGCCAACGCTCGACGGCCAAGGGGGCGCGCAGCGAGAGCAGGAGTTTGAGTGGCCGTTCGCGCTGTTCCGGCGGCCCGTCGCGCACCTCGGCGACGAATCGTTCGACGAGCGCGGCGAGTTGTGCGTCGTCGCGGCGCAGTTCGAGCGCGAGCCGCACTTCGACCAGCGGCGCGTCTGTCGCAGGCGCGAGCGCCGCGTCCTCGTCGGCGGCCAGCCAGAGCAGTCTCCGGCAGTCGATGACAAGCCGGCCCGACGCGCCGGGCGCGAGCAGGTCGAGCGTGTCTTCAAGGCGGACGAACTGGTTGAGGACGAGCGGCTGATGCCACGGCCGTCCGGCCGCGATCTCGACGACGCCCGCTGGCCCGCCCAAGTCTGGAACGTCTGCGAACGGATCGGAGAGCGGCTTCGCGTCGAATGTCGCGGCGAAGGAGAAGTCGCCCGGACGATACCGCGCGCGGTCAGCCGTTACAAAGAGGTAGCGCATGCCGCCGCCGACGATTTCCGCGAAGAACTCAAGTTCGATCGGCCCGCCGGCCAACCCGCTGGCGGCGGCGACGCGGAAGCCGGCGCGCGCGCGCGCCTCGCCGAAGGTCAAGTTGCGCGTGCCCCCATTTTGTTCAACGTCTGCCATTCGACTGTTTCGATGCCTGCCATCCGACCGCTCGAAACTTTCTGTCACGCGGCTGCGCCCGGCACGCGGCTACCGGAAAATGATGCGCACGCGGCTGGTCTGCGCCGCCAGTACGGAATCGACCGCCGTGACGACGACCGAGCCGGTGAAGCCAGCCGGGCGCGTGACGGTCGCGCTCATCGCCGGAGCGCCCGGCCCGGTCGTCGCCGGGGTGACGGTGACGCCAGCCGCGGCCGCGGCCGGATCGACGCTCCAATTGACGGTGCGCCCGCCCGGGTTGGCGTCGAGGCTGACGCTGGCGCTGTTCGTCCCCGAAGGGACAGGGTTGGGCGTCGCGCGCATGTTCCGCAACGCCACGGCCACGACCCCGACCTTCCCGTCCACCTGCCGGTTGCCGTAGATGTTGTCGGCGACGCGTACGTCGAAGTTGCCTGTGCGCAGGCCCGCCTTCAACGTGGCGGTGGCCGGTGGCGTGGCCGGGTTCCCACCCGTGATGGCGATGTCGCCGCTCAGCACACTCCAGAGGACGGTGCGCCCGGCCACGCTCAACGCGACGCCGAGTTGGCCCGTGGCGACGCCGTCGGCGGCCAGCGCCGTCGCCCCGGGCGCGTCCGGCGTCAACACGATGTTGCTCAGCACGATGAGCGGCGGCCCGGCGTAAGGCTCCGGGGGCGGCGTCGAGGGAGTGACGCCGACGAAGTGGTGCTCGATCTTGAAGTCAAAGGAGGATGGCGGCGTGCCGCGCAGCAGCTTGACGTGCTGGCCGTCGGCGAACGGGGCGCTAGTCACCGTGCCCGCGCCATGCCACGCAGAGTAACGGAACCGCTGGCTGTAGACTAGCCGCCGCGGCAGTCCCGGCGCGCCGAGGCCGATGAAGCGGTTGACATCAAAGGCGCGGCGGCCGTCGAGGCTGTTGACGTTCCGGCCGGCGACCAGCCGGTCAACCCAGCTGTTGGCCGGAACGGCGAGGTCAAGCCGGAAGTTCGTCGGGTTGAAGTTGCCGTTAGGCGCGGGGAGGTTGAAATCGTCGGCCACATTGCCGATCAACTCGCCGACGATGCGCGTCAGCGGCGTGTGTAGCGTGTCCGATTCGACGTAGTTGATCCGGTTGCGCGCGCTGTAGGGCCCGGCCGCGTCGCGCCCTTGGAAGGCGAGCGATCTCACGTCGGTGGCGACGGCGTTGACGGTCAGGTCGGCCATCCGCGCGGCCGGGCCAGATGTGGGGGGGCGCGTCTCGTCGAGGCGCGCGTCCGTGGCCGTGTCGGCGATGCGCAGGCCCACGTCGCCCGTGGCAGCGCCGGGCGTGACGGTTGTACCGGCGATGGTCGTGCCGGCGAGCGGGCTGCGGACGGTGACGGCGACGGGCCGGCCGGCCGGGGCGGTCGTGGTGTTGACGGTCGCGGTGTTGCCGGTGATGCCGTCGCGGTTGGGCTCGGCCGTGTTGGGCGGCGGCGTGCCGGGGATGGCCGAGGGCACGGCGATGAGCGCCGGCGCGGCCGTGTAGTCGGCGGTCAGCACTTGGATCAGCATCACGCCGGTCGAGTCGGCGAAGTCGGCCGGGTCGGAGGCGAGCGCGGCGCGCACGACGACTCTCATGCCGCCGACGACCGTCCCGTGCGACGGGTGCGCGGCGCGCACCACGACCGTCTGCCCCGTGCCGATGATCGAGGTGCCCGCCGGAGGCGTCGCGCCGGGGTTGATCGTCCAGACGAGGGGCGGGACGGGGGGCGTCCCCGGCGCGATTGTTGCCGCGCTGTTCATGTCCCGGCCGCCAACGCCCAACTCGGCCGCCGACGGCGTCACGCTGATGACGCGCTTCGGCTTCGGCTTCGGCCGCCGCAACCACCGCCAGATCAACCAGATGATGATTATGATCAATATGAGTAGGAGGACGAGCACGAGGACGGCGACCCAGACCGGGACGACAATGGTGAGCCCGGCGATGAGGATGATGAGCAGCCCGCCGATGATCTGGATGGGCGGCCCGGCGAAGGCCGGCGCGAATACCGGCGAGATAACGTAACCCGGCGCGAAAGTCTCCGTCAGCCGGAACTCGCCGAGCGCCTCCCTGACGCTCGCCCTTATGCCGCCGCCGGAGATCAGGCTGCGGACGAAAGTGGTCACAAAGCCGCGTAGGCGGCTCAGTCCGCCCGTGGCGAACCCGACGAGCTGCGCCCCGCCCCGCCCGACCAGCGACATGACATACTGGCCCAACCCGCTTATCCCCGCGCCCAGCTCGCGGAGCAGGTCTGACGCGAATCTGCCGGCGGCCTGCGCCATGCGGAAGAAGCCCTGAATCACCGCGAGGACTGCCTCGGCAATGGCCCGCAGGGCTTGCGCGACGAGCGACGAGATGGCCGCCAAGACGCGCGCGGCCGCCGCCGCGATTAACTGGAAAAGGCTCGCCAGCGATCCGCCGGTCACAACGTCGAAGGTCAGGACGATCAGGCGGTTGTTCAGGATCGCCTCGCGCCCCATCTGTTGGATCGCCGTCGTACTGCTGGCGGCCGACTCGGCCCGGCCCGTCGCCGAACGCGAGGGCGTGACGGAGTCGGCCAGCGCGTCGAGGAACTCGTTGCGGTTGGCCCGCAGCAGTGCGAGCGCGGCGCCCGCCGCGGCGTCGAGCAGCCGGACGATCAAGCCTTCGACGACGTTGAGAATGGGGAAGATGATGCCGCGCAGCACCGTCCGCAG
>JAVXVR010000460.1:0-3754 GCA_032230165.1 Acidobacteriota bacterium
AGCCCGACGCAGACGTGATGGCGAGGACGTAGACGCTCGCGCCCGTCAAGACGGTCGAAGTCACGGGCGGCACGCACACCTTGAAGAGACCCGCGTCTTCCGCTTGCGCCGGATCGCTGACGCTCACGAGCGCGACTTCGGTGTCGGCGGTGAGCGAGAGCGCGTGACCGGCGCGGCAGACGGCGAGTCCGGCGGAGACCGTGACGACGGCGTGCGACGTATCGCCCGGCGGCGAGCTGCTCGGCACTTTCTCCACCCACAGCCCCGCGACGACGCCCGCGCCGGCGGCTCTGCCAACATGCGCCAGACGCCCGCGCACGGATTCCTGCTCGGTGCGCAGGTCTTCCGCCGAGAGCAGGCGACCGTTGAAGAAGTTCGTGTTGCGGACGCCGCCGTCGAAGAGCGGCTCAAGCAGTTCGACTCTACTCATAACTTTCACCTATACAGTGTCTCGGCGTCGTCAGAGAAGAACGCCGTCACGATTGCCTTCCCCACCTGTCCGACGAACCTGACGTTCTCGCGCCGCGCGTATTCGGTGAGCGACATTCGCTCGCGCCTGCCGTGCAGAACGCGAATGTGGCTCATGTCGAAGTGCAGACGCACCAGGTCGCCGTCGCTTGCGTCGAGCTTCACGTCGAAGCGGTTGCGTTGGCGGTCGCCCTCCTTCCACGTCGGCTTTAACAGCTCCAGCCTGAGCGGCTTGAGGCGATTCCTATAGGCGCTCGTGTCGTCCTGCTCCGCGAACGCCGTCAGCGCGCCGTGTTCAATCGAAGTGACGGCAACGTCGTTGTCGCGTGCGTCCAACTGGAACCAGAGCTGAAACTGCTGCGGGTCGTCACGCTTGCGAGTGATCGAGACGAACGGGAGAACGGGCGCGGGCTCGACTGCGGGAGACGCCGATGTCGCAGCCGCCGCCTCGATCATGTCGAACGCGCCGCACGTGAGCCATTCCTGTAGCAGGCGCAGGTGGATGAGGTAGGGGCGGCGCTCCTCGTTGATCTCGATCTCTTGAGTCGCGTCGAGCACGCCCGTGGCGTCGAGCGGCACGTTTAGCTCCGCGAGCAGCACGCAGTTGTCGTCGGCGCTGCGCGTCGCGTCTGTATCGTCGGCGCAAGCGGTCGTCGCGCCGAAGCGCGCGGGTCGCCAGAGCGGGCGCAGCTCCGTCACCCAGAGGCGGAACGCCGTTCGGAAGAACTGGCAGGCGTCGTCGGCGCTGACGTTCATCACGTCGAAGGGCGAATCGTACAAGAAGTCGGGCGGCGACTGCGGGTGCGCCGCCGCGTCTTGCGCGGCTTGGCGCAGACGTTTGATGAAGGTCGGAAGGTCTGTCAGCGCGTCCGCTTCGTCGGTAAGCACGAGGTGATCGTTGAGCCACTTGATGAAGTCGCGCAGTGCGTCCTCTTCCGTTTGCTCCGGTGCGTTGAAGCGGAATTCGAGGCTGAAAGAGTCTTTCACGCGCGAGGGCGCGGTCGCCTCTTGCTCGGTGCGGCATGGCTCGCCGGGAATGGGCACGTTGTCGGTCGGGCAGTCGCGGTAGCAGAGCACGACGTAGAGCCGGAGCGTGCCGCCGGGCGGAAACGGGACGAGGTCTTGGATCGTCTCGCGGTTCTTCTCGAACGTGAGCCACTTGTTGAGGTTCGCGCACTGGCGCGGCGAGACGCAGACGAGCTGCCCGCGCGGCGTGAGCGCCGTGCCCACGCCGACCGTCACCTCAGTCTCGCCGTTCGTGTCTTTGTCCACGGAGACGCGCAAGCCGGAGAGCGTGCCGTAGCCGATTGAATCGCGCATCATCCATTGATCGCGCCCCGTGAGATAGGCAAACTCCTGCGTGAGGTCGTCAACGCCGAGCACCATCCCGTAGGAGTAGTTGACGTGCTTCGAGGGGTCAGGCGCGGCGGCGGTGGTAGCGGTGCGCGAAGTGAAGGTATCCATCTCAGTTTCTCCCTATGCGGGTTTGAAAAAAGCGTCGGCGCGACTTGAGCAACGCCCGACGACCGTGCGATCCACAACGTCCCACGGGTGCGTGGGCGCGAGGTGACTTTCGGCGAGATGCTCCGCGCCGAGGACAAGCGGAGGGGCGAGCGCACCGGCGCGACTGCCGTAGTCGAGCAGCGTGTCCTCGCCGAGGCGCGCGTCGCCGACGCGAAACATCGCCCAGTAAAATTTAATGTCGAACGTCGTGTGCGCGGGCTTCTCCAACTCGACGATGCGCTTTGTGAGATCGACGCGCGCCCGCTGCTCCGCCGTGCCGAAGGTGTCTGTGCGCGGGACGGGCAGCAGGATCGTGAACTGGTGCGCGGCGCGACGCATCGCGACGACGATTGACTCGAAGCTGTACCAGTCGTAGAGCAGCGCGCCGCGCGCGGGAAGCGACGTGGGGAACATGATGGCGGCGAAGGAGCCCCAACTGCTGCCGTGCGCCGCGTTCAAGGCTTGGACGGTGCGGTAGCGGCGCGCGAGGAAATCGCGCCACGCCGCAGCGTCGTCGGCTGTGGCGGAGGGGACGAAGCCGAGCGTCCTTCGCGCGTACTCCTCCCACGCACGCCCCGCTTCGCCGCCGGGACTACTGACGGGGAACTCTTGGACATCGGCGAGCCCCGTCTGCTTGCTGTAAGAATCGTTGAGCCACTCCGTGCTGTCCGAAGGCTGCCAGCGCGTCTCCCGCTCGACGGGCACAAATCCGGGCGCATCCTGTTCGGTCGGGTCGCCGACTAACGCGGCGGGGACGCTTCGCGCGCGGAACTTCTCTATGAGGCGTATGCCGCGCGCGTTGTGGCGCACCTCGTCGGGCGGAATTTCGTTGAATGCTGAATCGTCTATGCACTTGTCGAAGACGAGGCGCAGCGCGAGTTCGAGACCGTGGAGCGTGCCTCGGTAGGCAAAGAAGTGCATCGCGTTCTTGATGAAGACGCGGCGGCGCGCTTCGTCCCACGCCGGATCGAGCGCGACGCCGTACCAGCCCGCGAGCCATTCGAGCGCGTCCGCAGGCGCACTGCGCACGTCGAAGAGGAGTTGCACCGCCGCGATCTTGTCTTCGAGCGCCGTGTAAGTCCCCTCGAAGTTGGCGAGGAAGCGTTCGACGAACGAAGCGGACTGATCGTCCTCGCGATAGACGCCGGGCAGGTAGTTGACCGAATAGGAGAAGCGTGGATAGTAGGCGCGCAGCGCACGCAGGCGCGGCGTGCTGCGCCCATCGCCCGCGAGCACGAGCTTGAGTTGCAGGTAGCGACCGCGCGCGCGTTGAAAGAGAAGCTCCCATGTGCCGTCGCCGCCCGCGCGCTCTTTCGACGCCGCGTCCGTTTTCTTGTCGAGACGACCCGCATAGGGCAACTCCGATCCGTCTGCGCGCAGGTAGAGCGACGGCTCTTCGTTCCAGCCAGCGATCAAGAGATCGCCCGCGTCGTTCGCCGCGCGACTCCACACCTCGATGCGCGTGCCCGCAGGGATGCAGGCGTCGAGCAACAGGCGATGCCACACGCAGTCGGACTCTCGACCGTCGAAGGTGCGGTCGGGCTCTCGCTCGTCCAGACCTTTGACGGGCGTCACGAGCGTCGCCGTTTCAACGTAGCGCGGGCGGCGTTGCTCGGCGAGCGGAATCCAGCGTTCGCCGAAATCATAGTACGCTCCGCCGTACGCGCCGACGAGTCCCTTGCCGCCGAAGAGTCGCATGGGCAGATAGATCGCTTCGGGCTCGAGTTCCATCTGTTTGAGACCGCACCACTTGAGACTGAACGCATACGACTGATTGCCGTCC
>JAVXVR010000508.1:0-4441 GCA_032230165.1 Acidobacteriota bacterium
GGTCGAGACGTTCGGGCTGGTGCGAAGGTTCGGCGACTTCACGGCCGTGGGCGGCATCGACCTGCGCGTCGGGCGCGGCTCGTTCTTCGGCTTCCTGGGGCCGAACGGGGCGGGGAAGTCCACGACGATCAAGATGCTGACGGGCTTGCTCGCGCCAACCTCTGGCGAGGCGCGCGTGCTCGGCTACGACATCGCGCGCGAGCCGCTGGAAGTGAAGCGCAGGATCGGCGTCGTGCCCGAAGACCTGAATCTGTTCGAGCGTCTGACGGGCGCGGAGATGTTGACGTTCACGGGGCGGATGTACGGCTTGACGCGCGAGGAGACGGCGGAGCGTGCGCGCGAGTTGTTGGAGTTGATGGAGCTGGACAGTGATCCGAAAAAGCTCGCGGTCGAATACTCGCACGGGATGAAGAAGAAGCTGTCGCTGGCGTGCGCGTTGATTCACCGACCCGAAATCCTGTTTCTCGACGAGCCGTTCGAGGGCGTGGACGCGGTCGCGTCGCGCACGCTCAAGGATTTGCTGTTGAAGTTGACGGGGCGCGGCTTGACGGTCTTCCTCACGTCGCACGTCCTTGAGATCGTCGAACGCCTCTGCACGGACATCGCAATCATCGCGGACGGGCGTCTGGTCGTCGCGGGCGCGCTCGAAGAGGTGCGGCGCAGCATCGCGACCGCAGGCGCGGGCGGCGGCGCGCTCTCGCTCGAAGACTATTTCATACGCGTCGTCGGCGGCGATACGCACACGCGGGACGCCGACGCGCTGGCATGGCTCGTCGGAAGGCAACGATGAAGTAGGAACGATGAACGATGAAGTGAAGACAATCCGTCTTCCAGTTCATCGTTCATCGTTCCTACTTCATCGTTACAAATGCGTAGGGCGTCGTCGCTCGAAAATGCGACGACGCCCTCATCTTTTTTCAATTCGCCGCCTGCTTACGGCTGCTTGAGGCTGTTGGGGAGCGTCTTGGGCTGCTGCTGCACGTAGCCGCCGGTCTTGAGCGAGTTGGCAGATGCGCCCGGCGAGGCGGATGGAGGCGCGCTGCCGACCTGAGCCTCGACGTTGACGAAGAATCGGTAGTTGCCGTCGATCTGTACGCCGAGGCGAAACTCCAAGTTGATGCTCGCGCCCGCAGCGAGCGGCGCGGCGAGCGTGATCGAGCCCGCGCGCAGACTCGAATTCAGACCGCCGCCGCCCGTCTGCGTGGGCGG
This sequence comes from Acidobacteriota bacterium, assembly GCA_032230165.1. GTDB lineage: Bacteria > Acidobacteriota > Blastocatellia > Pyrinomonadales > Pyrinomonadaceae > JAIVGV01. Next base: position 1,210 of record JAVXVR010000508.1, read on the forward strand.
CGTCTGTTCGAGCGTGAGCCCCTTGAGATTGACCGCTCCGTTCGCGCCGTTGACGACCACGTCCGAGGACGAGAGCACGCGCAGGTCTGCGTCTGTCGGCGCGCGGTTGCCGAGCGTGGGCAGATCGAGGATGCGGAAGCGCAGGCGCGTCACAGGTGTGTTCGTGCGGTTCGTCCACTTGCGGCGGATCGAGAGCGTGCCCGCCACGCCGTTCGCGACCGGGGTTGAATCGCGCACGCGCGCGCAGGCGGTCGTCGGGTCTGTGCTCGTGCCGACGCAGCCCGGATCGATGTAGCTCACCTTGATCTGCGAGTTGCTCTGGATGGGGTCGTAGAGGTTCTCCGGACCGGGCGCGCCCAAAGCGGATTGCACGCCGCCGAACGTCGCGCCGCTCGTCGAGACGAAGACGAAGTCCGAGGCGTTGTCGTTCGTGTCCTGCGGCAAGCCGGAGTTGAGCCTGCGCACGAAGGCATACTCGCCGTTGTTTGCGCCGATGGGCGTGAGCCCCGCGCCCTCGCGGTAGAGCGCGGCGACGGGCGTCGTCGTGTTGTTGAAGCCGACGGCGTCGAGGCGCGTCGAGGCGTTCAGGTTGGCGACGTTGGCGGTGTTGAAGAGAGCCACACCGTTGTCGTCCGGAATGTCATCTTCAAAGAAGTCTTCGCCGGGCGCGTAAAGGAAGAGCGAGTCGTAGCCTGAGCCCGCGACGAGGAAGTGAGCGCGGGGCGGAATGACAGTGCCACGCGGCAAGATGTAGTTCGCCAGCCCGCCCGTCACGGGGCTGGCATTCGCCGCCTGCACCGTCCAGCCCGAAGAGCCGTCCGACGTATTGACGACGATGGTCGAGTTCGTGTTGTTGTACAACTCGACGAACTCGTTGGTGATGAAGCGCGGACCACGAAAGCGAAACTCGCTGATCAAAACGTCGCCCGCGTTGGGCGTGGGCGTGCGGACGAAGTTGATGATCTGGCTGCCCGCAAAGGGGACTTGCGGGAACGCGCCGAAGATGCGGCTCGCAGGGTAGAAACTAGCCGTGCCCTGCGACGCGGAGACCGTGTAGCTCGAGCCCGCGAGGTTGTCGAACGAGTAGCGCCCGCTCAGGTCGGTCGTGGTCTGCGCGTTCGTGTCGCCCGTGAGATTCACGGTGACGCCGCTCAAGGGAAAGCCGTCCGGGTCGGAGATGCGACCGGCGATGTAGCGCGCGGCGTTGTCCGTGCCCGTGAAGGTGAGCGCCAGCCCGTTGCGAAGTCCGCCGCCCGCCACGCCGCAGGCGGAGTTGAACGCCGTGTACTGCGAGCCGGTGCTGCGCTGGACGCCGACGGTCGGGACGGTGATGCCGCCGCCGGGCGCGCTGGCTCCATTGCCGCCGACGGTGCCATAGACGATGTCGAAGCGCTGCTGATTCTCGTAGAGCCTGATCTCGAAGTTGAGCGTGCCGGGCGGGAGAAATTCGTAAGAGGCGCGCCACTCGACGTTGAAGATGCGGCTGCCGGGATCGCCCGTCACGGAGGTGAAAATGCCTTCGCCCACGCCGTTCGTCTGGAGATCAGTCCAGTGCGCGAAGATGGCGTTGCTGAACTGTGCGAGCGGGAGGCAGACCTGGAACTGTCCGTAGTCGTTGTTCGCGCTCGAAAACTGGAGCACGCCGTTCGTCGAGACATTGGCGGTGGCGAACGTCTGCCCGTAGAAGGTGTAAGCGAAGGGAAGCGCGACGTTGGCGACGCAGTCGTTGTTCGGGGAGGCAACGTCGGCGCAGTTGAAGCCCGCGACCTGCGTCGTGCCGGGGGTGATGCCGACACCCGCCGACTGCGAGACCGCGTAGCTGCTCTGCGCCAGCGCGCGCGACGAAGAGAGCGCGACGCCGAGCACGAGGGCGCAGAGAACGAAGGAGAAATATCGCACGGGGAATCGCATTAAGATAACTCTGCTGGCTCTTTGTTGCTGAGTGAATGTCTGAAGGGTTCTGTCGGAACTTCTCTAGACGGCTTACCGCACCGGGGCATCACGGACTGTCACAGCCGGGAGGCGTGAAAAAGCTAACACAGGCGGAAGAGGCGTGACAAGTAAACAGTGACAAGTGACAGGCAAACCGGCTGGTCTTGCTCGTCACTCGCCATCTGTCACTGGTTACGGCTTTTAGGGGACTTCGACCGTCAGATCGCGCGTGAAGATGAAGTTGGGGCGCTTGCGCCCCTTCATGTACTTGGCGGCGGTCTGCGAGAGGGCGGTGATAAGGATGGGGAGCGCGATGGTCGCGTCGCAGTTCACATAGGCGGAGGTCGCGCCGCGCGCCAGCTTGCCGTAGATGAGCGTCTCGTCGGTGACCGTCCCCGATGAGCGACCGCCGGGGTGCGGCGCGTCGGTCGAAATCTGGATGGCGTACTTGTGCCCGCGCACGGGCGTCTTGACGATGTTCGTCGAGATTTCCGTCTGGTGGAGGAAACTGCGACTGGTTCCGCCGCCGAGGTTGATGACGCCGCTCACGCGCGCGCGCGCCGCGATCTGCGTGAGATCGAGCACGTCCTGCACGAGATCGAAGTGGAAGTTGTTCTTCTTCTCGAAGCGCGCGTTGGCTATCCCTAGAGTGATCGAGCTGTCGGCGATGGTCGGGCAGAAGATGGGCACGCGCGCCTTGTAAGCACTGGTCAACACGCCGTCGTCGGTCGCGATCTCTGCGAGTTCACGACCCAAGAGGTGCAAAAACTCGCGCGTCGAGTAGGAGCGCGTCTGATCCAACTGGTTGACGAAGCCGCCGACCCACTCCTCCGCCTCGCGGTACTCTTCTTCGCTGGCGAGCACGTCGAGCATCCGCGCGATCTGCGAAGCCTCCAGCTCGGCGTCGGTCATGTGCGGGTGCGACTGGTAATGATTCCTCCCCAAAGTCTCGTGCAGATCGTGGAAGAGCATCGCGCCAGAGCAGATCAAAACATCGACGAAGCGGTTCTTGATGACGTAAGCCAAGAGCCGGCGCATCCCTGCGGGAATGAGCGCGCCGGAGGCGGCGACGAAGATCGTCGTATTGTCGCCGAGCATGTCAAGCCAGATGCGGTGCGCCTCGGCGAGTTGACGCGCGCCGAAGCCCGTGCCCTCCATCTTTTCGAGCAGACCCGCGACCGAGCGGTCGCGATCCACCTGCACGGGGCGCGTCGGGACGGTCAGGTACTTCGTGGGCTTAGGTTTGCGTTGGGTTACCATAAATTTGGGGGTGACGAGTGACAAACGAAAGTCTGGAGTC
>JAVXVR010000530.1:0-5662 GCA_032230165.1 Acidobacteriota bacterium
AATGGGAGTAGTTTTATACGTCAAGCCGGGTTGCCCGTACTGCCAGCAGGCGCGCGACCATTACAACTCGGTGGGCACGCCGTTCACGGAGTACGACGCGCAGAACGACCGCGCGCGTCGCAAGGAGATGTTCGCGTTTTCGCAGAACGATCCGACCGTGCCGTGCGTCGTCGTGGACGGCGTCTATCAGGGTTCGGGCTGGGGCGACCCGCCGCGTGGTTGAACGGTGCACGACTAATCCGGCGGTTCGCCGGAGAGAAGGCAAAAGGCAAAAGCAAGAAGGTAAAAGTGAGGCGGCGACCCATCCCCGACTCTTACCTTTTTACTTTTGCCTTTTGCCTTACCTTTTTGTCTTTGCCTTTTGATGCTCGTTAAGAGTTAAAATAGCGACGCAGACAATGCTCGGCTCCACCCTCCTTAATTACAAGATCATCGAGAAGCTCGGTACGGGCGGGCAGGGGACGGTTTATAAAGCCCACGACACGCGGCTCGGTCGCACGGTCGTCGTCAAGGTGCTCTCGCCGGAGCTGACCGCGCGCGAGACGAATCTGCGCCGCTTCGAGCGCGAGGCGCAGCTCGCCTCAGCCTTAGACCACCCGAACATCTGTGTCATCTACGGACTGCACGAAGAGGGCGGCGTCCACTTCATCACGATGCAGCACGTCGAGGGCAAGAACGTCCGCCAGCTCGTCAACGGCAAACCCCTCGAACTCAAGAGCGCGCTCACCATCGGCTTGCAGGTCGCCGACGCACTCGCCGCCGCACACGCGCGCGGCGTCATCCATCGCGACATTAAAGCCGGGAACGTGATGGTCACGCCGCAGGGCGCGGCGAAGGTCTTGGACTTCGGTCTCGCTAAACTTTTGGACGAGCGCGGCGAGGACAAGTCCGACATGCACCTCACAGAGATGGGCATCCCTTACGGGACAGCGACCTACGCCGCACCCGAACAGGCGACGGGCGCGAAGGTCGATCACCGCGCGGACATTTTTTCCACGGGCGTGCTGCTCTACGAGATGCTGACGGGCACTTGGCCCTTCCGCGGCAAAACCAGCGTCGAGGTGCGCTACGCGGTGCTGCACGACACGCCCGTGCGCTTGGCGGAAGTCCGACAGGACACGCCGCCGCGCCTGCAAGAGATACTCGACCGCGCGCTCGCCAAGCGACCGCAGGATCGCTACCAGCGCATGGCTGATTTCCGCGACGACCTGCGCGCCGTGCTGGCGGAAGTCTCAGCGGGCGCGGGCGGTGCTGTCCTGACGAGCACCGTCGCCGAAGGCATCGCGCCCGTCCCGCCGCGCCACCAGCAGCAGACGACCAACTTCGGTCGCACCTTCCGCCGCTGGCTGCGTAACATCACAGGGAGCGGCGAAGAGAGTTCGCTGCCGCCCTTCGCGACCGCCAACGCGAACGCCGCCACGTCGCCACAGATACTCCACGATACGCCGCAGACGAGCACGCCCGACGGCGACGCGGACAAGTCGCTCGCCATACTCCCCTTCCACAACCTGAGCGGCGACCCGGAAGCGAGCTTCTACGAGTTCTCGCTCGCCGACGCGGTGATTACGGAGTTGGCGCGTCTGCGCTCGCTCGTCGTGCGCCCCTCTTCGATGATCGCGAAGTATCAGGGGCAGCAGGTTGATCCGCTCGCCGCCGGGCGCGAGATGAGCGTCGGCGCGGTGCTCTCGGCAAACTTCCTGCGCGCGGGCGAGAAGCTGCGCGTCAACGCGCAACTGCTCGACGTGGCATCGGGCACTCTCCTCTGGTCGGATCGCATTGACGCCTCCGCCGAAGACATCATCGAGGTGCAAGACACCATCGCGCAGCGCATCGTGCAGGGCTTGCGCGTCGAGCTGGGCGCGGACGAAAAGGTCGGTCTCGGCGCGCGCGCTACGTCCGATCCGGAAGCTTACGAAGAGTACCTGCGCGGGCGAGACGCGCTGGGTCGCTACATCTACCACACGCTCGCCAACGAGGACGTGGAAGAGGCGATCCAGCACTTCAAGCGCGCCATCGAGCTTGATCATAACTTCGCGCTCGCGCACTGCGCTTTGGGCGGCTGCTACGCCAACCGCGTCATCAAGTGCATGGGCGACAACGAAGACTACGAGCGCGCCGAGGAGGCTTTCCGCAAAGGGCTCGCGCTCGATCCGAAAAACTTCGAGGCGCGGATGCACATGGTCTTCATCTATCTGGCGCGCGGCGAGAAGCGCAAGGCGCGCGCAGAGGTCGAACGCCTCCGCCACGAAGCCCCAAACGACACGGGCGTGCAGTTCGTCGCCTCCTACCTCTATCGTCTCGACGGGCAGTACGACCGATCCTTGCGCTGTCTCGACCGGATGCAACGCCTGAACCCCGCGGAGCGCGTCGTCGTCAGCTACAACCGCGCGCGCGTCTTGATGTACATGATGCGCTACGACGAGGCTCTCAAAGAGTTGGACGCGGGCGCGGAGGTCGAGCCCGATCACCCGTTCATACGCGCCTTTCGCGGCGTCGTCCTCTTCCATCAGGGCGACGTCGAGCGCGGCGCGGAGATTTTGCGCGACGTGGTGGAGAAGCACCCGGAACTGGCGGGCTTGCGCGCGCTCTATGCGCAGACCTTGAGCCGTCTCGGCAAACACGAGGAGGCGCGCACGGAGTTGACCGCGCGACTCAAAGAGGTCGCGCTCGCCGATCACGACGTGCCGTACTGGCTCGCTACGGCTTACGCGCTCGAAGGCATGAAGGACGAGGCGTTCGAGTGGTTGGAGCGCGCCATCGATCTCGGCAACGAGAACCGTCCGTGGTTCGAGGCGAACCCGGAGTGGAGGGAGCTTCGCGCCGATCCGCGCTTCGGCGAGTTGATGCAGCGCATCGAACAATCGCAGGCACAGCCGCGCGCGCGGCAGGAGGTCGCGGGCGCATGAGGACGTTCGTCATCGGCGATCTGCACGGGCGGCGCACGCAACTGCGCGCGCTGCTCGAACTCATCCCGCGCGATGCGACCTCGGACACGCTCGTCTTCCTCGGCGACCTCGTGGATCGCGGCGACGAGATTCCCGGCACGGTCGAAGAGATCATCCGTTTGCAGCGCGAGAGCCCCGCACACACCGTCTGCATACGCGGCAACCACGAGCAGATGCTGCTCGACTTCATAGACACGGGTGCGACGATCTGGCTGCACGCGGCGGTCGGAAGCATGTGTACCATCAAGCAGTACACGGGCGAGTGGGTTCGCATCCGCACCGAAAAAGATTTCGACGATGTGCGCCGGAGCTTCGCCGCGTCCATTCCGCCCGCACACGTCGAGTTCTTCCGCAGCCTCCCGCTCTATCACGAAGACGACTACGCGCTCTACGTCCACGCCGGGCTCGAAGACGGCAAGCACCCGCGCGACTCTTCACCGCACCACCTGCTCTGGTCGCGCGATCCAAATTTTTTCAAGAGCTACACGGGCAAGCCCTGCGTCTTCGGTCACACGCCGACGCCGCTCCTCCCTTTGCGCGGACGCCTCGGACATCACGGCATCTACATGCACAACAGCGCCGTCGGCATTGATACGGGCTACATAGACTCTTCGCCGCTGACCTGCCTGCAACTGCCGGAGCTGTTGCTCTACCAAGCCTTCACAGACGGTCGCACCGCTACGCACCAGCTCACCACCTTCGTCCCCGAACCCTTGCGCGCGCTACAGAAAAAGTACGCGACGAACGCCAACACCTCGCCAGCCGAGCCAGCCGAAGTCTAGGATGACGCCGCCGCAGCCGGAGATCAGTGGGAGGCGCTACCCGCAGCGGAACACGACGCGAAAACCGCGTCTCGCCCTGCGACTGTTGCTCGTCATGGGGGGCATTCTCGTCGGGCTCGCGTGTGCCGAGATCGACATGCAACTTCTCGACGAGCCGAAGCCGACGATGAGCGGTTGGCGCGGCGTGTATGCCGCCTCGTTCGAGTTGAACCAGCTCGGCTACCGCGGGCAGAAGATCGAATACAGCGACGACGATTTCGTCGTCCTCCTGGTTGGCGACTCGCAGGTTGAGGCGAAGGCGTGCGCGCTCGAAGAGATGCCGGAGCGTCGGCTGGAGGCTCACCTGAACGAGTCGGGTGGGTGGGGCAGGCGCGTCAGAGTCTTCTCCGTCGGCGCGAGCGGCTACGGTCAGGATCAGGAACTGCTCGCAATGCGCGAGTACTTCGCCAAGTACCGCGCAGACCTCGTCGTCTTGTGGGAGACGCCGATCAACGATCTCTGGAACAACGTCTTTCCGACGAGCTTCCCCGCTGACGGGACGCCCAAGCCGACGTTCTGGCTCGAAGGCGGCGCGCTCCGGGGTCCGAGCGAGTTGATCGGTCAGCCCATTCGCGAGACGCCGAAGTTGAAGCTGATGCAAATCTTTACTAAGAAGTCCCGCTGGTCGCGCGACGGCGAGTGGGAGCGACGGCTTCCGCCGCCCTACACACCTTTGATGGACGCGGGCGGCGAGGAGATCAGAGACGACTGGCAGCAGGAGCACGACACGGAGTTCAACCCGATGCGGCTGGAGAATCTCGCCAACGAGAAGTCGCACCTCACGATCTTCCTCACGCCGCGCAGCCCGCGCACCACCTACGGGCTCGACCTCATGCGCGCGCTCATCCTCGAAATGCAGCGCGACTCTTCGGCGCGCGCCGCGCGCTTCGTCGCCTTCGTCACCGACAACCCGCTCTCCGAAGAGCACATGCACAGCGAAGGCTTACACCGATTGGGCGGCAAGCTCTACCGCACCTCCCGCGCGCAGTACAGTGAGAACCTCGCCTACTTCAATCGCGGCTTCGACTTCCTCTCCATCCCCGTCACCCTCGAAGACTGGAAGGCGAATGCCGCCGACCCGCACCTCAACCAGCAAGCCACGGATCAGGTGATGAAAGATTTAGCGGGGCGTCTGACGAGCCTGCTCTCTGTGCGGCGGTGAAAGCGGAGTTATACTGCGTGGCGCAGTCTAACACGCTCTTTTAGGGGTGTTATACTGCACGCCGCAGGTTAATCAGTAGTTCAAGTTATTTGCGGCGCGTGAGTGAGTTCGGCGGTAAACTTTTACTCTCCCTCATACGTACTCTGCCGCAAAAACCCGAACTACCGTTGCAACTGACACCGCCCGCCCTCAACCTTGTGTGGTGGCGCTCAAGTTGAGAGCGGGCGGCTCCGCCCTCGCGCTTGTGCCAGTTAACTGCACCCGCACACAGTTGAGTGAGGCACAAGACGCTCGGGTGCAGTTGAACTTAGTTCGTTAGGCCGCACTTACATGTGAAGCCCGCAGCATAGTGGAGAAAATAATGAAAGACAGAACGAGTAGAAAACGGAACTTTACTCTACGGCTCGCCATGTCAATAATTCTATTATTGGCTGGAGCATTAATAGTAGCCCTCACAAAAGATGTGCATACTGTTCCGCTATTTGTTCTCCAGCAATTTGGTATTGCGCTAATGGTCGCTGGCGCTGTATCAATTGTCAGTGAGCTTTTACTTGAAAAGTGGAGGCGTGATCCTGAAGTTTTGCCAGATTACTTGGTGCCACATGGAATTGAAATGCTAACAAATGTTAGACAAGGTGACCCGCGATACCATGAGTGGGTACTTGTTACCGGCCCGCAAGATATCTTTTTTGCCGGTCGTTCTGTCTTGCATCGGGTTAAATTCGATTTTGAAG
>JAVXVR010000542.1:0-4032 GCA_032230165.1 Acidobacteriota bacterium
GCCAAAGCCCTCGCCAACGATCAGGACATGAGGCAGCTCAAGGAGCTGTGGATCGAGGAGGGCGACTTCGGCAAGCTGATGAACGAGCACCCGGCGGACTCCGCCGCGCCCCAGATTGAGTCGTTGCTGAGCGGCAGGCGCATGTACCGCAAGCTGCTCGACGCGCTCGAAGGCATGGAGGACGGCGCGGCGACCGCGGACACGGACATTAAGCCTTTCACCAAGTCGCCCTACGTCAACGAACTCGATCTCTACATCACCACGACCGACATCAGCGGGCTCACCATGCCGCTGCGGCTCGCCGACCGAGTCATCTTCGAGCGCCGACGTCGCAACGTTCTGCACTTCTCCTACTCAGCGCCCGACGTCGCCGGCGAAGCTCGCAACGACTTCAGTCGCCGCTTCAATCCCTTCCTCGCCTTCGCCGCACGCTGCACCTCCGCCTTCCCCTTCGCCTTCGAGCCAATGAAGCTTGGCGACATCGACGCCGACGTCCGCGCCAACGGCTTCTACAAGAAGCTCAGGAGGAGTAACAGCGCGTGCGCGCGTAAGGGCGCTTACCTGTCGGACGATGACCTGTGGCAGAGATTCTACACCGAGTACTTGGACGGCGACGGCGACGCGCCGGGCACAGCCGCCGAAGAGTTCAAGCAGCGCGCCTTCGCCGACGGCGGCATCCTCGACAACAAGCCCTTCAGCTATGCCACCGACGCGCTGCTGCGCCGACGCGCCGACGTGCCGGTGGATCGCAAGCTCATCTACGTCGAGCCCGATCCGGAGAGCCCGGAGACGATGCAGGCGTTCGATCCCGACATCGACGTGGCGGAGAACACACTCTCGGCGCTCGCCCCTACCGTTTCGACCGAAACGATTCGCGAAGACATCCAGCGCATCCTCTCGCGCAACCGCCTCATCGACCGGCTCAACCGCTTCACCTCCGACATCGAGGGCGACATGAAGGCGTGGGATGACGAGGTAGAAGAGCGTCGCGCGCAGCTCGACAGCCCCCCGGAGAAGGAAAAGTCCCCGACCGCCCAGGAGTGGGCGCAGGAAGACCTAGACTACGCGATCCGCAAGATGGGCGTGTCCTACGGCGGCTACCACCGGATCAGGGTCGCGGCGACGACGGACGACCTGACACGCATCGTCGCGCGCGCGCGTGGCTTCGACACCGAGTCGGACTTGTTCGTGGCCCTGCGCGAGATCATCCGCGTCTGGCGCGACGCCGACTACGTGCGCCGCAGGCCCGAGGGCGCCTCGAAGAGCATGAAGACAGAGAACCATTTCCTCCTCGACTTCGATCTCCAGTTCCGCCTGCGGCGACTCAACTTCCTGCGCTCCAAGATCGACGAGCTGTCGTGCCTGACGCGGGCGCAGCTCAAGAATAACAGCGCCGTCAGGGCGTGGGTCGGCACCGCGGAGATTGAGCAAGGAGGATGGCCGGCTGAGTTCCAGCAAGCTCTGCGCACCATCCAGGGCAAGCTGAGCGGGGTCTACCAGAATCTGCTCCTCGCCCCGGTCGAGTTCGAGCGCCGCGTCAACGACCCTCGGTTCGTCAACGACTCGCCGCAGGGCGCCCACCCGCTCGCCGCGGGCTTCAAAGACACCGGCATCAATAGGGAGCTCTTGGAGAAGATACTCGACCAGCCCGAAGAGAAGCGCCGGGAGTACGCGGAGAGTCACGTGAATGGCATGGCCGCGCCGGGCGGCGACACCCGGCTTAAGGCGCTCCGGGACATCGCCGAGGAGATCCGCAAGAAATTCTTACAAGCGTTCGCGGCCGCGTCTGCCGCCAGCAAGACGATTCTCGATCCTGACGGCGACGGCGAGACCACCGCAGCCGCGAAGAGCGCGCGGCAGGTGCTGCGCCACTACTACGAAAGCTACTCGAACTACGACATGGTCTCCTTCCCCGTCGCCTATCAGGCAGACATCGGCGAGGCGGACGTGGTCAAGGTGCTGCGCGTCAGCCCGTTCGACACGAAAACTTATGAAAAGATGGTCGAGAAGTTCGGTCGGGATAACGTGCCGCGCAAGCTCGCCGGGACTTCGCTCGCTCACTTCGGCGCGTTCTTCGACCGGTCGTGGCGCGAGAACGACATCATGTGGGGGCGGCTCGACGCCGCCGACCGGCTCATCACGTCGCTGCTGCCGCCGGACTCGCACGACGCCGAGGCACTCGTCCGCGAGGCTCACGAGGCGATCATCTCGGAGGAGCTGATGCGCCTCGGCGGCAGGGACATGTTCGGCAAGCTCGTCGCGGCGATGGTCGACGCGGGCGCGAATCTGCCCGAGGGCGAGACCATCAAAAAGCTGCGCGCCGAGTTGACGCGGACGCAGACCCGCAACCCCAAACTCCAGCGCCTGCTCGCCACCTTCCTTAACAAGGACGACCTGCTCGACTACGTCCGCGGCGAGTATGAGGTCGATCTTCGCCCCGACCCGCAGACGATGGTCAACCTTCTGGCGCGCAGCACGAAGGTCTTCGGCAAGATGCTGGAGACGCTCGCCGAGAAGCACCGCGTCGAGAGCAAGCGCATGGCGTGGGTGACGCGGCTCGGGCGCGTCTTCTGGGGACTCGTCGAGGTTGCCGTGCCCGGCAGCTTCTTCCACCTCCTCTTCCGCCACTGGGTCAAGCTGCTCTACGCCTTCGAGTTCTTCCTCATTATCGGCGGCATCCTCCTGCTCGACCGCGACGCGCAGCGCTTCGGCTTCGTGGCGCTCGCCATTACGGGCGCGACACATCTCATCGTAGCGTGGCTCGGCGATTACATGCGCGGCGCGCACTATAAGTTCCTGCGCTCGCTGGGGGGAATCCTCGCCATCATTGCGGCGAGTCTGTTCATCGCCTCAGCCGTCCTCGGATTCAACCAGCTTTATCAGTGGTTGATACACCAGAGGGATCGTCTTACCGTTCAGAGTCAAGTTAAGGAGGCTTTGAGAGGAGTGCCTGAATCGTGGCTAACGCCCGTGGTGTTCATGCTGATCGTGGTCGCCCTTTTCCTCGTCGTCTTCCTACTCAGCGGCGGCGCGCTCGGTTTGCGCTCGCTCTTTTACGCCTTCGTGAACTTATGGAGGAAACTTCGTGGCGCGTTGCGCTCAGGGGAGGGGCGTAACAGCGCGAAGCCGGAGACGCCGCAGAGTTCCGACGCCGCTGCGCCGGGCGGCGACTGATCCGAGCCGCTCGTGAACTCGACTGGGATCGCCGACGGAAGCGACGTTTCACGTTCACGCCACACGCCCCACCTCCGTGCGCGAGCGCGTCCGTGGCGGTTGCACTTAGTTCATCACTTCGCCGACGAGCAGCGTGAGTGCGCTGTCCTGGAGCGTCTTGTTCTTTTGCAGGTCGCTGTGCAGGTCGCAGGCGAAGACGGCGTAGGCGAGCGGATAGGGGCTGTTGAAGAGCGTGCTCCGGCGCGGCGGGACGTGAGTTTCGCCAAGCAGCGAGCGGCGTGTGACGCGACCGTCGCCGGGCTCGTACATCGCGCGCTCGACCTCTTTGCGCTTCCACTCTCTGCCCGCCGAGTCGCGGAAGGGGCGCGGCTGCGTGATGGTCACCCAACGGTTCGTTTTCACGTCGCGAAGGATAACGGGGGCTGAGAGCGTCTCCTCGCAGTCGCCGCCGAAGGCGAAGAAGGCGACGGGACGCGAGGCGTCGGGCACGGCAGCGTCGAGCGCGTCATGGAAGCGGCGCGCGCGCCGGAGCACGGTCGCGAAATATTCATTGAGTTCTTCGAGCGTGCCGGGCGTGCGCCGCGCCTCCTCGTCGCGCCAGCGACCCTCCGTGTAGCGACGCTGAAAATCTGGATCGTTGAAGTGCGACCAGCCGTACTCCTTCCACGTCGCCGGATCGTAGAGATCGACTTTTGTCTCTTTCAAGTTCTCGTCGAGAAAGCGCGCCGCGCCGTCGTGCGGGAGGAGTTGGAAGATGGCGGGCGCGGTGATGGCGTCCTCCGGCGAGAGCTTGTTCAAGAGGTGCACGCGGCGGCGCAAGCCTTCCGTGATCGAGTAGCCTTCGAGCAGCGTGACGAG
>JAVXVR010000543.1:0-3204 GCA_032230165.1 Acidobacteriota bacterium
CGCGGACTCGAATGAGTTCGCCTCCGCCGTCTCGCGCTGGCAAGCCTCTTTCGGGCTTGCCTCAAGCGGCGTGCTCGACCGCGATTCGTGGATGAAGATGATCGAGACGTGGCAGTCGCGCCGCCTCAAGGATCGCGCCTACGCCTCGCCCGATCAGCTCGTCACGGTCTCGGGTGCGGAGTTCTACGATCCTTCGCGACCGGAGGAACTGAGACAAGTCGAGCGCACGACTTACGCCGCCTACCGGCGCATGCTCGCCGCTGCCGCCGCAGACAAGTCGCTCGGACTGCAACTCGACGCGAGCGGCGATCTGGCTGAGACGGAAAAGTTTTTCAAGATCGTCTCAGCGTTTCGACCGAGGGAGTATCAGGAGCGTCTGCGTAAGGAGCAGCCCACTGCTGGTCGTGCCGCGCTCGCCGTCAACAGCCCGCACTTCACGGGACGCGCGCTCGATCTCTACGTCGGCGGCTACGATCCGGTCTCAACAAAGGATGACAATCGCGCCTTGCAGACGCAGACCAAAGCTTACAAGTGGCTCGTCGCCAACGCCGAGCGGTTCGGCTTCCGCCCCTACTACTTTGAGCCTTGGCACTGGGAGTATGTCGGGCAGTAAATTTTTTTAAGTGAGAAGGAAGTACGGCGCGCCCTCATGCGGGGCGCGCCGTTTTCTTGGCGAGTGTCTTTTTAGTCGTCGCGGACGGAATGACGGGGACGAAGTGACCGTCTTCGAGCGCGCGACCCTCTTTAATGCTGTCGAGGCTGACGACGTACTGGCGCTGGCGCGTGGGGAGCGAGAGAAGTTTTTTGAGCGTCGCCGTGCCGATTGATGAAGGCTCGACGCCGTAGTCCGCTAGTTCCGCGCGAAGCTGTTCGACCGTGTTCGTGCCGCGCCCGTAAACGTCCGCATAGAGGTGCAGCACGCCGCCTTCGACGACCTGTGTGTCGTAGTTGATGTCTATGGGGAGCGGCTCGTCCAGATGCGCGACGAGCATCTTCTTCGTCCGCTTCGCGTTGGCGATTTTTTTCGCCGAGACTGGAAGCGAGCGTGCGGCGACGATCTTCTCTGCGAGATCGTAGAGGTCTGCGCGCACCATGCGGACGCAGCCGTGTGAGACGAGGTTGCCCCAGTCGCCGACGCCGTGCGCCTCGTGTATGAGGTAGCCATCGCCCAAGGGCATCTTCACCTTGCCGATGGGATTGCGCGGATCAGACGCCTTGATCACTTCGCCGACCGAGACGCCCGAGTGCTCGCCGACCCAATCGCTGTCGGGCGGAATCCAGTCGGGATTCCAGATGATCTGCTCGATCTTGCGCTCGCCAATCGCGAGCGGGTACTTCTTCATCCCGACGCCGATCTTATAAACCTTAACTTCCTTCCCCGCTTGCCACAGCGTCAGACGAAACGCCGGTACGTCCACCGTGATCTTAATGTCGGGCTCGCCCGCGACGAACTCCGCCGTCTCGATTGTGCCGCCCGTCAACTTGTCCTCGCGTTCCGACTCGTCGCGCTCGTAGCGACTCTTCGGCGCGCGCGTCGCGGGCACGACAGCAGTCGGTGTGGTCGGACGCGCGGCGCGCTGCCCCCCGGTCGGCTCGCTCTGCGCCGACGCGAGACCGCCGAGCGCGAGCATGATCAAAATCGTGGTTAATAGTTTTTGTGTTCTCATCATGTCTTCACATCTTCTCACATCGAAGCCCCGCACCGCTTGCGACAAGCCGCGCGGGGCGTGGCTGAGTAATTCCCTCTTCCTCGTAGTGTGATGAAATCAGTCATGGGTTTGGTGTCTGCGCCGCGCCTCTCGGTTGTCCTCTAAAACCACGCGCGCAGACGCTCGAACGTGCCCGTGTACTTGAGCGCGAAGTAGGTTGCCTGCGAAAGTCCGAGGAAGAAGCCGATGACCGCGCCGAACAGCTCGATCTTCCTCAGATGCTGCTGCGCCACCGAGAGTACCAAATCTTCCAGCTTCTTGACGGGATAGTTCGACACCTTGTCGCGCACTATCCCGCCAATGTCGAACTCCTTGATCGCCTGCGGCAATCTTTCGCGCGCGACGCCGACGACGCGCGCGACCAGTGCGCGGCTGGCGCGCTCGACCGACTTTTCCGGCACGTGATCACCGATGCGACCGATGGGCGCGATCAGGAGGCGTTCGATCTGCGCTGTCAGGATGTTGTTGATGGTGCGCGCCGTCTCCTCGCGCGCGAGCACGCCTAAGAGAGCTTTCGAGAGAAAACTTTTCAGACGCTGCGCCGAGTCGGGGCTCGCGTGTTCGAGCACCGCGCGCAGCGTGTGCGGGCGCAGACGCGCGATGGCATCGGAAGAGTAAGCGGAGACGGTTTTCGATAGTTCCGCCCCGCGCGCGATAGCGAGGATGCGCCCCGTCACCTGATCCTTGATCAGCTCCAGCTTATCTGGCTCGACGCGACCGACCAGCTCGTTTAACGGGCGCGAGAGCACATTATCAATGGTCGAGTTCAAAAACGCTTCCGCCTCGTGCGCGAACGCCTCGCCGCGCAAAAATTCCTCGACGCGGCGCGGCAGAGTCTTATTCACCATCTCGTCCACCTCCTGGTGGATGCGCTCGCGCGAGACGAAGATTTTTTTGAAGAAGTTGAGCTGCTGGTAATAGTCGTCCACCTCGCGTTTGATGAGCGCGCCGATCTGCTGTCGCGTCCGCTGGTTCGTCGCGATCTCGGAGAGATGCCCGACGATGGGCGCAAGCTGCGCGTCAATGCGCTCCTTCACAATCGTCACAGAGTCGGGCGTAAACACCTCGGCGAGCGTCGCACTACTGCCCGTCAGCTCGTCCACGCGCGCGGAGACGAAATCCCTTACCTTCGCCTCGAACCCACGCTCGGTGACGATGTTGTGGAAACGCTCTACGACGAAGCCGACGAGCTGCTCGTAGGTATCGTCCTTGACGACTTCGCTCAGGCGGCGCGCGAGCAGATCATCAACGCGGCGGTCTATGAAAGCGTTGACCGCCACGGCGGTCTCCTCGCTGCGCAGTATGTCCGCGATGTACTCGGCGACGCGCAGTTGCAGCGCGCTGATGGCGTCGAGCACGGGCGCGCGCACGCCCGCCGGGAGGGCTTCGACGAAGGACGAGCGCGGCTTATCCAACAGCTCGTGCGTGTATGAGCCGACGAGGTCTGACACTTTGCGCTGGAAGAAGTCGGTCTCAAACAGCGCGTCGGTGACGG
>JAVXVR010000586.1:0-5847 GCA_032230165.1 Acidobacteriota bacterium
GCGGCGCGGGCTATATTGCGCCGCAAGATGCGGCGCGCCGCGGCGCGCGGCGTCAAACAGCAGACCGACTCTTCCCCTGTCGAGACCGGCGTCCCAAGTGAACTCAAAATCCTCTGACCAGTACGACGACGAGCGGGCAGGCGGGCAATCCTTGGGCGCGCGACTGCGCGGCGCGCGCGAGGCGCGCAACCTTTCCATGCGCGAAGTCTCCGATCTGACGCGCATCACGCGACGCCACCTCGAAGCCATCGAGGCAGACGACTACAAGCAACTTCCGGGCGGCATCTTCAACCGCAGTTTCGTCAAGGCGTTCGCGCGCGCCGTCGGCTACGACGAGGACGAAGCCGTCAACTCGTATCTGAGAATCGCGCGCGAGCGCGGCGAGTCGTTCGACGAAGTGCCGACGACGCGACAGGCGTCGCGCATCTACACGGACGACATCCCCGCGCGCTCGCCCGTCCTCACCGCCCTGCTCAGCCTCGCCATCCTCGCCATCATCTCGCTCGCAGCCTACGCCGGACTGCACTACTACCGGCGCACCGCCGAAAGGAGCGCGCCCGCGCAGAACAACGTCGCCCCTATCAACAACCGCACAACGCCCGCGACGAACGCGAGCCCGACCGCCGCGACGCCCGCGCCTGCGGGTCTGAAGGTGAGCGTGAAGGCGCGGGGCGAAGATGTATGGCTGCGCACGTCGGCTGACAACCAGTCTTCGGCGGACGGAATCCTGAAAGCCGATCAGACGAAAGAGATCAACGCCGAACAGACTCTGAAACTTGAGTACGCGAAGGTGAAAGCCCCCGCGCTCGAAGTGACGATCAACGGTCGCCCGGCGGTCGTGCCCGCAGAGGCGAAGCCCGGCAAGTCGCTCGTCGAGTTGCTCATTACGAAGGACGACTACGAGAAACTGCTGCAACACCCCTGATTATCCGCACTCTCGGACGCTGCGCCACGCCGCGCGCCCGACGCCTCCTTGCGCCCGCCCCGCGCGCTTTGTTACCCTCCGCTTTTCTCCGACGCGCCCCGTTCATCACTTACTCTCAGACGTTTGCCAGAATCGCAGGCGCTTCCCACAGAGTTTTTGGAAGGGAGACATTTATCTAAATCATGATCAACGAAGCTCTCACGGAAGGCTTGACCTTCGACGATGTGCTACTAGTTCCCGCACGCTCCGACGTTTTGCCCGCCGAGTGCGACACCACGACGCAGTTCACGCGCGGCATACGTCTGACCATCCCGCTCTGCTCCGCCGCGATGGACACTGTGACGGAAGCCGGGCTCGCCATCGCTATCGCGCAGCAGGGCGGCATCGGCGTCGTCCACAAAAACATGACGGTCGAGCGGCAGGCGGAAGAGGTTGATAAAGTTAAACGCTCTGAGTCCGGCATGATCGTCGATCCCGTCACGATCCGCCCCAACCGTCCCGTCTCGGAAGCCCTCGCCGTGATGGAGCGCTACAAGATTTCGGGCGTGCCCGTCGTGGACGAAGACGGGCATCTGGTCGGCATCATCACCAATCGTGACCTACGCTTCGAGACGCGCTTTGCCATTCCCGTCTCGGAAGTGATGACGCCGCAGCCGCTCGTCACCGTCCCCGTCGGCACGACTCTGGACGAAGCGCGCGTCGTCCTGCAAAAGCACCGCATCGAAAAACTACTCGTCATAGACGGCGACAAGCACCTCAAAGGACTCATCACCGTCAAAGACATTCAGAAGGCGATCAAGTACCCGCACGCGGCGAAGGACGATCTCGGACGCCTTCGTGTCGCCGCCGCCATCGGCGCGACCGGCGACTATCGAGAGCGCGCCGACGCGTTGGTCAAGGCGCGCGTTGATTGCCTCGTCATAGACACGGCGCACGGACATTCGACGCGCGTCGTCGAGGCGGTGCGCGAGATTCGCCGACGCCACCCCGACACGCAGCTCATCGCCGGAAACGTTGCCACATCAGAGGGCACGCGCGAGTTGATCGACGCCGGGGTTGATGCGGTGAAGTGCGGCATCGGTCCCGGCTCGATCTGCACGACGCGCGTCGTGACGGGCGCGGGCGTGCCGCAGATCACTGCGATCAAAAACTGTGTGGAGGCGGCGCGCGGCACAGGCGTTCCCATCATCGCCGACGGCGGCATCAAGTTTTCGGGCGACGTGGCGAAGGCGATTGCGACGGGCGCGGACGTGGTGATGATCGGCTCGCTGTTCGCGGGCACGGAAGAGTCGCCGGGCGAGTTGATCTTGTTTCAAGGTCGCTCATTCAAAGCCTACCGAGGCATGGGCTCCATCGGCGCGATGCGCGAAGGCTCGCGCGACCGCTACGCGCAGGACAACATCGAGATGGAGTCGAAGCTCGTCCCCGAAGGCATCGAGGGTCGCGTCCCTTACAAGGGCACGCTCTCCGATATGGTGACGCAGCTCGTCGGCGGACTTCGCGCCGGGATGGGCTACGCGGGCTGCCGCAACGTCCGAGAGTTCCAGGAGAAGACGCGCTTCATACGCATCAGCGCGGCGGGCTTGCGCGAGTCGCACGTCCACGACGTGATCATCACGAAGGAAGCGCCGAACTATCGGTTGGAGTAGAACGAGCAAACGAACCTATAACAAAACTCTGCGCGGAGTCGTGAACTCCGCGCAGAGATTTTTTGTTCACTCATGACGCCGCACGCCCGTCAATGGTGAGTCGTGTCGTGCACGCCCTTCTGGTTGTTGAGGCTGCGATAGACGGTCTCGATCCAGCGGTCGGTCTTGATGAAGCCCGCGCCCCACGTCTTCCACTCGTCGGGCAAGCCTGCGGCTTTGATCTGTTCGAGCGTCTTCCCCGCCTTGATCTGCCGGCGGACGATGTCGGTCGTGGTCGTCAGCATCCGGTGATAGGCTTTCAGGTCATCGAGCGTCGAGAGCGGACCGTGACCGGGGATGACTTTCACGTCCGCAGGAAGCTGCGCGATGATGTCCGCGACGTTCTTCGTCAAGCCGAGCACGTCGCCGCCGCTGTCAATGTCAACGAAGGGGAAGCGCGCGGCGAAGAAGTCGTCGCCCATGTGGACGACGTTCGAGCCCGTGAAGAAGATGACGCTGTCGCCGTCGGTGTGACCGTGCGGGAAGTGTATGACCTTGATCTCCTCGCCGTTGAAGTGGACGGAGACCGATTGCCCGTAGGTGATGACGGGCAAAGCTTCTTTCGGCGCGGGTGGCGTGCCCGCGCTTGTGCCCTGCGCGGGCTGACCCGCCGCGAGGCGTTTGCGGACGTTATCGTGCGCGATGATCGTGCCGTCGCGTCCGAAGATGGGGTTGCCGCCGGTGTGGTCGCCGTGGAAGTGCGTGTTGAGGATGAAGTGAATCGCGCCGGGGTTGATCTCTTTGAGCGCGGCGCGAATCTTGTCGGCGAGCGGGGCGAACTCGTCATCAATGATGATGATGCCGTCCGCGCCCGCCGAGACGCCGATGTTGCCGCCCGACCCTTCGAGCATGTAGATGTTGCCGCTGATGTGCGTGGTTTTGATCTGAACCTTCGAGAAGTCCTGCTGCGCGCGCGCACACACGGCGAGCGCGCAGCAGGCGACGAGCAGGCGCAGAACGAGAGCTGTGCGTTTCATGAAAAATTTTCCTCTTGAATTTGCTTGCGACGCGGCGACGCTTCCTGACGCGACCCGCGCGAGGCGACCGAGGAGGTTTCGCGTCGAGTGCCTGCCGGCGACGCGGCACAGTAACCTTTTCGCCCGACGCGCGTCAACGCGCGGCTCGCGAATCGCATTCTGTTCGTCGGCGCGGGCAACGAACCCGCGCGCAACTAACCTCTGACAGATGTCCGGCGCGGCTTGCGGCGCGCGACACTTGGCACGGGCGCGTGATTCTTGCTCGCGCATATTCACGTTGCCGAAGCGCGAAACCCAACGCGGCGCGTGGCGGCACCCGGCTTGCTAACGAATTCCGTTGATGAACACAAAGGGCAGACGCACGATCCTTTTGATCGCGAACCCGAACGCGGGGCGCGGCGGCGCGCGGCGCGCGGCGGAGATCGCGCGCTTTTGCGAGACGCTCAAGCAACACGGCGTCGAGACGGAAGTCGCGTTGACGCGCGCACCCGACGACGCGACGCGGCTTGCGCGCGAAGCCGTGATCGCAGGCGTCAGCGAGATCATCGTCTCCGGCGGCGACGGCACGATCAACGAGGCATTGCAGTCGGTCGTCGGCACGCGCGCGCGGCTCGGCATCTTCCCTGCGGGCACGGCGAACGTGCTCGCGCGCGAACTCGCACTCCCCTTCGACGTGGAGCGCGCCGCGTCAGTCGTTGCGCGCGGCGCGACGCGGAAAGTTTACGCGGGTCTCGCCATTGACGAGACGACGCACGCGCGCCGCTACTTCATCCTGATGGCGGGCATAGGGCTCGACGCCTCGGTCGTCAAACGCGTGCGCCCGCGCCTCAAGCGTCGCGTCGGTGAAGCCGCCTTCTGGGTCTCCGGTCTCTCGCATCTGGCGAGCTGGCAGCCCGTGCCCTTCCAAGTGGAGATCGACGGCGAGACTTTCCCCGCGACCTTCGCGGCGGTCGGCAAGGCTTCGCGCTACGGCGGCGACCTCTCGATCACGCCGCGTGCGCGGCTCGACGCACCGGAGTTTGAGGTCTGCGTCATCAACTCCCGCAGCCGCCTGCGCTACCTCCAACTGCTCACTCAGGCGATGCGCGCGGGCGGCGTCGCTGAAGATCGGCGAGGCGTCCGCTACCTCAGCGCGACGCGCGTGCGCGCCATGGGCGACGAAGTGCTCGTGCAGGCGGACGGCGAGTTGATCGGGACGCTCCCGATGACGTTCGAGATCGCTCCCTGTCCCGTCGAGATCATCGCGCCGCACGCCGACGACAAGCCGAGAAGGATCGGCTACAAGAATTTAAGGTGAGCCTCAGGTCAAGAGTTCCCGCGATTCATACCAGCCAGCGTTTTTTATTCCGCGTCCCTGACTTATAATTCCAGATGACTGCTGAAGGAATCGGAGCTTCGCGTCTCCAGCGCCTCCAGCGTGAAAATTGTTCTGACGCTGGAGATGCGAAGCAGAAGCAAATGACGTTTGCGGTGAGCTAACTTTCGATGAGCACGACGGAACGCCTCTACTACACGGATTCGCACCTGACGGAGTTTGACGCGACGGTCGTCGCGGCGAGCGAGATCGCGCCGGGGCGCGCGGCGGTCGTGCTCGACCGCACGGCATTCTACCCGACCGGCGGCGGGCAGCCGCACGACACGGGCACGCTGGAAGGCGCGCGCGTCATTGATTGCGTCGAAGACGAAGACGGCGGCGTGCAGCACATCGTCGAGGGCGCGTCTCTTGCGATCGGCGCGCGCGTCAGTGGTCGCGTCGAGTGGGAGCGCCGCCTTGAACACATGCAGCAGCACACGGGGCAGCACATCCTCTCGCAGTCGTTCGTCGAGCTCTACGGCGCGCAGACGCGCAGCTTCCGTATGACCGAGGACGCGTGCGAGATAGACGTGGAGCTGCTCGACCCTTCGGACGAGAAGGTTGAGCGCGCCGTCCGCCGCGCGAACGAGGTCGTCTGGAACGACCGCGCCGTGCGCGTCCACCTCGTCACGCCCGCAGAGGCTGCGCGGATGCCTCTGCGGAAGGACTCGGCGCGCGAGGGCGAGCTGCGCGTCATCGAGATCGAGGGCTTCGACTTCAGCCCATGCGGCGGGACGCACGCGGCTTCGACCGGCGAGGTCGGCTGTGTCGTCGCGCGGCAATGGGAGCGCGCGAAGGGGCTCGTGCGTGTCACCTTCGCGGCCGGCGTGCGCGCGCTCGAAGACTACGCGCGGGCGAACCGCACGGCGCGTGCGACGGCCGCCCTCTTCAGCGTCGGGCGCG
>JAVXVR010000588.1:0-8600 GCA_032230165.1 Acidobacteriota bacterium
CAACTACGAGACGACGACCATCGCGCCGACCGGCACGATCTCGCTCGTCGCCGAGACTTCGTCGGGCGTCGAGCCGAACTTCTCCTGGGCTTACGTCCGCCACGACACGCTCGGCAAACGCACCTACGTCCACACGCTCGCAGCCCAAGTGCTCGGCATGGAAGTCGATCAGACCGATCAAGACTCGATTGACCGCGCCGCCGAGCACGTCGTCGCGCACGAGGCGGAGCTACCCGACTATTTCATCTCGGCGATGTCGATCAGCGCGGAGCAGCACGTGCATGTGCTCGCCGCCGCGCAGGCGCACGTTGATAACGGCGTCTCGAAGACGTGCAACGGCTCGAAGGACGACACGCTTGAGTCAGTCGATCATCTCTATCGTCTCGCGCGCGAGTTGGGCTGCAAGGCGGTCTCCTACTATCGCGATGGCTCGCGCGATTCGCAGGTGCTCTCGAACATGAAGGGGCAGGAGCCGAAGGGCGAGGTGGCTTGCGACCCTGCGATCACGACCGTCGCGCCAGCCGCCACTGAACTTGCGACCGAAGCGCAGCCCGTCGTTGACTCGACCGAGCTGACTTCGACGGGCGTGGATGTCGCGACCGTCGCCTCTGCCGCGGCAGCCGACGAAGAGCCGCAGGCGGCGCGCTATGAGCGACCGAGGGAGCTGCGCGGTTTCACCTGGCAGATTCCGTTCGACGGGCAGAATCTGTATGCGACGGTCAATCACGACGGGCGGCAGATTCTCGAAGTCTTCGCCACGGGTCCTGTCTCCGGCGGAGTGGGACTCCTCGCCTCGAAGATGCTGCGCGGGGGCTTCGACGCGAAAGAAGTTGCGCGCAGCCTCAACAAAGTGACGGGCACACACTCGGTCTGGTTCAACGAGCGGCTGCTGACTTCGCCCGAACAGGCGGTCGCAGAGTGCATCATGCTCACGTACAGACGACTTCAGAATCAGCCCGACTCGGCGCGCGCCCTGGCTTACGCGCAGCCGACGGTCAAAGCCCCTGCGCCCGACGGCGTAGCGACGGGCACGACGAACACGAACCGTAACTTCTCGCTCATCAGCGAGTGCCCCGAGTGCGGCGGGCAGTTGGAGCACGCTTCCGGCTGCGATTCCTGTCGCGACTGCGGCTACTCGAAGTGTAAATGATCTGATTCAACACTTTCTCGTTGCCTGAGTCTGCTCCGACCAGTGCCGGGTGAAACGAATGACCCCGAACTCGCGCCTCGAGTTCGGGGTCATTCGCTTTGCTCTCCGGCTCGCGTCATTCAACGTTCATTCAGTCAACTATACTATCGCCGTGTCCGAATCAGAGCCCGACGTTCACACCAGCGACGTGCCCACTGCGAGCCTCGATGCTCGCAGTCGCGAGTCGTCTTTCGCCGCGCTGCGCTACAGGGACTTTCGTTTGCTGTGGGCGGGTCAGTTCATCTCGATCACTGGCTCGCAGATGCAGCTCGTCGCGATCAACTGGCACGTCTATCTGCTCGCGAAGCCTTACGGCGCACGGCACGCTGCACTCGCGCTCGCGCTCGTCGGGCTCGTGCGCGTCGTTCCGATCATTCTGTGCTCGCTCGTCGGTGGCGTCGTCGCCGACGCCTTCGACCGCAAGCGGCTGATGCTCTTGGCGCAGACGGTGATGCTCTTGACGGCGGGCACGCTCTCCATCATCACGGCTGTCGGGTGGACGCGCCTCTGGGTGATCTACTCGCTGACGGCGATTGCCTCAGCCGCGACGGCGTTTGAGAATCCATCGCGGCAGGCGCTGCTGCCGTCGCTCGTCCCCGCGAGCATTCTGCCCAACGCCGTTAGCCTCGGCTTCATCGCTTTCCAGATCGCGACCGTTTCGGGTCCGCTCCTCGCGGGTCTCATCCTCGGCGCTTACGGTCCCGCGCCCGTCTATGCGTTGAACTCAATCTCGTTCCTCGCGGTGATGGCGGCGGTCGTCGCCATACGCGCGGGCGGGCGCGGCGTGGACGAAGAGGCGGGCAAGGTGAGCTTCGAGGCGCTGCGCGAGGGACTGCGCTTCGTCTGGCGCACGCCGATCATCGTGCAGACGATGACGCTCGACTTCGTCGCGACTTTTTTCGCCTCGGCGACGGCGCTGCTGCCCATCTTCGCGGATCGCATCGTCGTCGGGGGCACACTCGGCATCGTCGCGCTCGCCAAGCCGGCAGTCCGGCTCGGCGTGCTCGCGGCTTCTTCGTCGGTCGGCTCGGTCGTCGCCGGGCTGGCGATGACGCGCGCGGGCTGGTCGCGCAAGCCCGGCGCGATTGTGCTCGGCGCGGTCGCCGCATACGGGGCGGCGACGCTTGCGTTCGGGCTCTCGCGCCTCTTCTGGCTCTCGTGCCTGATGCTTGCCGTCGTCGGCGCGTCCGACACGGTGAGCACCGTCATACGACAGACCGTGCGGCAACTCGTCACGCCCGACCGGCTGCGCGGGCGCATGACCTCGGTCAACATGATCTTCTTCATGGGCGGACCGCAACTCGGCGAGTTCGAAGCCGGGATGCTCGCGGCGGCAATCGGCGCGCCGCTCTCGGTCGTCGTTGGCGGCGTGGGCACGCTCCTGGCGGTCGCGTTCGCCGCGTCGAAGGCGAAGGAGTTGCTGCGCTACAGAATTGATCGCTCGCACGAAGAAGCGGCGGGTGGCAGCGCGGCACATTAGTAAGGGCGCCACGCGCGCGCAAGCCGAGGGAGCGCGTCGTCGCACGCGCAAATTGTCTGAGACTCTTGCCACGCGGCAGCGGTCGCGCATACCATGCGCGCGAGACACACGGAGGAGGAGAAGTCGGTATGACGGATGAATACCAAGATAAGCGCAAGCACGGTCGCGTGCGGCTGCTGCTCGAAGCGCGTTGGCAGGGGCTGTCGGGCAAGCACGAGGCGCGCGTTTACGATCTCGGCTTGGGCGGCTGCTACATCGAATCCTCCGGGCAGGTCACCGACGGCGAGCGGATTGTCTTTCAGGTTCAGACGCCGGACGGGCGCTGGCTTATCCTCCACGGCGAGATCGCGCACCAACAGCCGGGCATGGGCTTTGGCTTGCGCTTCCTCCCGCTCGCGCCGCCTACCGAACAGCAGCTTGCCGAAATTATCCGCAACGCCGAGGGCGTAGGCACATGAGATCGCACGCGACGCACGCGGGCTCGACGGGCACGGGCTGGGTCGAAGCCGGGACGAGCACGCATCACGATCACGTCGTCGCGCACGTTGTCGGCGCAACCGTCGTCGGCTACTTCGTCGCGGACGAGGCGGCGCACCTACTGCTCGACATAGGCTTCTTCTGGATCATCTACACAGACGGCGAGATGGGGCTCGTCGCGGAGAGCACAACCATCGCCGAGCTGAACGTGAGCGATGAGGCGCGTGCGTTTATCAGCGAAGATGCAGACGCGCTGCGCCGCGAGGGCACGGGCGCACAGAGCCTCGCGCTGATGCAGAGCGCGCCCGCCGACTGCCTCGTCGAAGAGGTCACGCTCTACGCCGCAGGCGCGCGGCGCAGGCTCGTCATTCGCGGCGCAGGGTCGAGCCTCTCGGTCGAGTCTTCGGTCGAGACCGGGGAGATCGCCGTCGGCGAGTTATGAGTCGTGCGGCGAAGAGGTTTTCTGAATTTGAGAAGCGAGGTCAGACGGGGATGATGATTCCGATGACACAGCCGCGCGATGCGCGAGCCGCCGTGCTGCCGCTGCGAGCCGACGACGGCGAGCCTGAGACCGAAGACACGGACGCCTCGCTCGACGAAGCCGCGAGCCGCGAGCAAGACTACCTGCGCCGTCGCCTGCGCGACGAGCTGGGGCGCGAGCCAACGGACGCCGAACTCAACGAGTGGCTGCGCGAGCACACCGAAGGGTATTGAAGCGACGCGGGGACACGGAGACGCGGCGACCCGGTGAAAGAAAGATTTTCTTCACCGCGTCGCCGCGTCTCCGTGTCATTCTTTATCCGCTATTGCCCTTCGACGATGATCTTATTGTCGATCCCTTTGACCCCTCTGACGCCGCGTGCGACTTGCTCGGCGTGGGCTTTCTGATCGCCGGTTTTGACGATGCCGTTCAGCGTGGCTTTGCCATCAATGACCGTGACGGTGATGCCGAGCGAGGCGAGATTGGTATCGGCGTTGAACGTCTTATTGACGCGCGCCTCGATGGCAGAGTCGTCGGCTCCGGGGTTCGCGGGCGCGGACGCCGCCGGTGGCTGCTGCACGATGATCGGCGGAGCTTGCGTCGTCGTGGTGGGCGGCTGCTGCACGATGATGGGCGGCTGCTGCGGCATCGGGGTCTGCTGGATGATGATGGGCGTCGGCTGCGTCGGGAGCGGTGTCGCCGCCGCCGTGGCGACGTTCACGTTCGTCTGCGTCGCGTCCGAGCCGCTGTTCATAAAGAAGAAGACGAGCAGCGCGGTCAAAGCAATCGCCGTCAGCGCGACCGCCGCGACGACGCCCGTCGAGTAGCCGCCGCGCTCCGGCGGCGTGCGCCGCGTCTGTGTGACGTACTCCTCGCGCCGCGCCGTGGGCGTCTCGACCACTACGCGGCTCTTGCGTTGCTGCTCTTCGTCGTTTGACATAAAGATACGTCTCCTGTCGTGGCGAAAATGTTCAAGCGTTAACTTTGCGCGAGAGTTTCAAACTGGAGAATATGTCGCCGGGCTGGAACGATGTTCAATCAAAAGGTTGATCATCGAATGAATAATCAAAGAGAGTGGTCGCACGACGAACGCGCGACCACTCTCTTTTGCTTTCCCGTCTTAGTAGCGACGCTTGCGCGCGTAATGGCGTTTCGTCAGGTAGCCGCCGCCCGCGCCGAGGATCGCGCCCGCAGCCGCGCCGCGACCGTGACCGACCGCGCCGCCGACGCCCGCGCCCAGAGCCGCGCCGCTCGCCGTCGAGCCGATGGTGCGCGTGCGTCCTGAGAAGTGGCGTCGCGCCGCCTTGCGGTTGAAGGCATACATGCCCGCGCCGCCCGCGCCAATTGCCGCACCCTTCTTGCCGCCGATCAGTCCGCCGACGACCGCGCCGCCCCCGAGCATCGCCGCCGTGCGCGCCTTACGCCCGAACTTCGAGCGGTGTCGCTCCTGCGAGAACATCTCCGGCGCGAGCAGTGTCGCCAGCATCAACAGGCACATCAGAGCCGTGGTTATACGTTTCATGAAAAGAGACCTCCTAAGTGTTCAAATCGTCATTGGCAAAACGGGAGAGCCGCGTGACACGACCTTACTTTGAGCAAGCGCCATTCCGCGCGCGAAGAGCGGGGCTCAACGCCCATAATCACGAAGAATGAGCCGTTTTCGCGCCCCGCATGCGAAGATCAACGGCACAGACGCGCGGCTTTCACTACAACCCCACACGCCTTGGCGTATGGAATTCATGCTTTGCGATCCGAAACGGAAGTAACAAAGATTATCCATCATCAATCACAAAATAATTACGCCGCGACGCCGCGAAGGTCGTTTGACCAATCCTTCCGTGCTCTCTCATAATCCGCGCATGAAGACCGCCATCATTCATCACAGGGTTTTCCAAGAGCACGATACGGGAGACTTCCACCCTGAACGCCCCGAACGCTACGCCGTCGTGATGAAGGCGCTCAGCGACGACGCGCAGTTGTGGGCGCGTCTCGTCGAGATGGAAGCGCCGCCCGCCGCGCGCACGGTCGTCCAAGCCGCGCACACGCCGCAGCACTTCAAACGGGTCGAGCGCGCCGTGAGCGAAGGGCTCACGCATCTCGACGCCGACACGGTCGTCTCGCTCCACTCGCTCGACGCTACGCTGCGCGCGGCTGGCGGCGCGTGCCTCGCCGTGGATATGTTGATGCGCGGCGAGGCTGACAATGCCTTCATCCCGTCGCGCCCGCCCGGTCATCACGCGACCGCCGAACGCTCCATGGGCTTCTGTCTTTTCAACACGGCGGCGATCGCCGCGCGCTACGCACAGTCGCGCTATCGTGAGATCGAGCGCGTCGCGATTGTTGACTGGGACGTGCACCACGGCAACGGCACGCAGGGGATTTTCTACGACGACCCCACGGTCTTCTTCCTCTCGACGCACCAGTACCCCTGGTATCCGGGGACGGGCGCGCGCGGCGAGACGGGGCACGGGCGCGGTCGCGGCTACACTCTGAACGTACCGCTGCGCGCGCTGACGCCCGCCGCCGATCACCGGCGCGCTTTCGACACGGCGGTCGCGGAGGTCGGCGCGAAGTTCCGACCCGATCTCATCATCATCTCCGCCGGGTTCGATTCGCGCGCGAATGATCCGCTCGGACAACTCCGGCTCGAAGACGAGGACTTCGTCGCCATGACGCGCACCGTCAAGGAGTGGGCGCGCGAGGCGTGTGGTGGTCGCGTCGTCTCCTGCCTCGAAGGCGGCTACAATCTCGCGACGCTCGGCGCGACGGCACGCGAGCACGTCCGCACATTGTCGTCGGAAGAGGACTGAGCCACGCAAGACATGCCCCGTGAGGGGCTTTGAAGTTGACGGAAGATATTTTTTACCAACTTGAGTTAACATTCGATTCCCGAAACACGACTTTCCGTAGGGACGTAAACATTCGGGAGACTCCCGTCTATTCGACGACACGAACGGAAACTGTTGATGCAAGGCACACGCGGCGAACTGGGTAACTTGAAGACGATGCTTGCGGGCGTGAGGTCTCAGCTGCGTCGCGTGATGCCACGCGTGGCGGTGGTCGCGGGCGTCGTCTTCATCGCGTGGGTGCTCGTCAAGCAATTCAACCTCGAACGTCTCAGCTCCGTCGTCATCTTCTTCGACTTCGCGTTCGTCGTCGTCTATCTCGCCGCGCTCTATTACGGTTTGCGGGGCTTGCGCTGGCTCAAGAACAAGCTGCTGTGGCGCGTGCGGCGCAGGCTCATCATCACGTATCTGTTCGTCGGGCTCACGCCCATCGTGCTGCTCCTCACACTCGCCGCGCTGACAGGTCTCGTCGGTCTCAATCAGGTGATGACGCGCGTCGTCAAAGTTCACCTCGGCGGGCAGGAGAACCAGACGCTCGCGGGCGCGCACATGCTCGCACGCGCCTTTGCGCGACAACCATCAAACTCTGACGACCGTGCGCTCCAGACGTGGCTCGACGACCGCGTTGCGCTCCTGCAATCGACGCTGCCCGGCGCGCGCGTCGCCGTCTGGCGCGCAGAGGCGAACGCTCACGCGCCAGACGCGGGCGCGGCGGCAGAGCCGGACGTGAGCCAGCCCGCGCGTTTCGCGAGCGAGCCGAAGGACGCGGAGACGCGCGCGGTCGGGGGCGACGAATCGCCGACGAACGCGCCTCTGCCCGCATGGTTGCGTGGGAGCAGTGAGTGGCACGGACTCGCCTTCGTGCCGCCCGGTGAAGGTGAGACGAGCGGCTTCGGCTCGCCCTCTCTGCGCGCGTTCGTGCGCGAGCGCACGCCGGATGGTCGCGCCGTCGCGCTCCTGCTGGTCGTGCCGGTGAGTCGCGCCTTCGTCAAACAGATTCGCGCGAACACGGGGCTCGCCGTCCACCCTTTCTTCCTCGGCGCGGAAGGCACGGAGGTGACGATCAATCGTGGCGGCTTGGGCACGAGCTACGCTGCTATCGGCAACACGCGCGCGCAGCGACGCGATCCGGACAACCCGAACGGCGTCTTCGTCGTCACGCCCGACCGCAGCTACCGCATAGACTTTCGACGCGATCAGTTCGGCGAGGCGAACAATACCAGTTCGCTCGTCATCCTCCCGGCGTCGAACTGGGCGGACGGGCACGAGACTCTGCGCGCGGCGTTCATGTGCGAGTTTTCGGCGTGGGCGGTGGCGCAGCAGTTGTTCGAGGAGGGCGGGGTCGGGCGCATCCTGCAAGGCGCGTTCACGCTCGTCGCCGTCTGCTTCCTCATCCTTGAGCTGCTCGCGCTCTTGAGCGCGGCGTGGATGACGCGCGCCGTCACGGGCACGGTGCACAGGCTCTCGCGCGCAACCGAGTACATCAAGCGCGGCGACTTTTCGCACCGCGTCCGCGTGCGCTCGCACGATCAATTAGGCGAGCTTGCCGAAGCATTCAACGAGATGTCTGCCGACATCGAGTCGCTCCTCGAAGAGAGAGTCGAGCGCGAAAAGTTGGAGCGCGAAGTGGAGATCGCGGCGGAGGTGCAGGCGCAGCTCTTCCCGCGCGAAGTGCCGCGTCTTGCGGGCGCTGAAGTCGTCGGCGAGTGTCGCGCGGCGCGCGGCGTGGCGGGCGATTATTACGACTACATCGAAGTCTTGCCCGGTCTCATCGTCTTCACGCTCGGCGACGTCTCGGGCAAGGGCATCTCCGCCGCGCTCGTCATGTCGAACCTGCAAGCCTCCCTGCGCGCGCAGACGACGATCCTCACGGAGCGTCTGAAACTCTCGGAGCGCGTTTCGCTCGCGAGCGCGGCGACTGCCACGGCGGCGGCGGGCGACGAGAAAGACATCGAGCTGCCGTGCGGCGTCGCGGGCGTGGACACAGACTGCGCGGTCGAGCAGATGGCGGCGAGCATCAACGATCAACTCTGCCGCAGCACCGACTCGAACCGCTTCGCCACAGTCTTCCTCGCGCTCTACGACAACCGCACGCGCCGCCTGCGCTACACGAACGCCGGTCACAAC
>JAVXVR010000619.1:0-6165 GCA_032230165.1 Acidobacteriota bacterium
ACGCTTGCAACTAAGTATCGCGCTGAGGCGATCCTGCTCGACTCTTTCAGCGTGACCGAGCGCGGCGGCACGGGACGCACGTTCGATTGGTCGCTCGCCCGGCGCACGCGCGAGCTGGTGTCGCGACTATTCCTCGCAGGTGGTTTGACGCCGGAAAACGTTGCGGCGGCGATCCGTGCGGTCGAGCCTTACGCCGTGGACGTGTGCAGCGGGATCGAGAGCCAACCGGGGCGCAAGGATTTGGCACGGATGAAAGAATTTTTTGCCTCGGTGCGGCGTTCGGACGATAAAACTTGACGCGCCGCCACCCAGATCAGTTATGCTCCGAACTTCGGAGCTTCCGATGGTTCATCTCCGATGAGTGCCGGCTCAGTGGCACGAACGGGTTCCTCTCAAATCGCCCCCCGCAAATCTGAACGACGCCCCGGAAGAAATTCATGAGCGCGACCGCGCAGGCGAACGAGAAGCGACTGACGGGCAGGGATCAAGGGCGTGTGCTGCTCGTGACGGACGAGTCTGCGCACGCGAGCTGTCAATCCGCGCTTGAAGGCGCGGGGCTGGCGGTGGTCGGCGTCGCGAGCGGCACGGCGGCGATCGTCGCGCTCAAGCGAGCGCGCCCTCACGTCGTCGTCGCCGTCGGCGTAAACCTGCGGGGCATCACCGCGCAGGAGTTGGCGCGCACCCTCGTGCAGTTCGAAGGACACATGCCGCTCATCGTCGTGGGGGCGGAAGAGGCGACGCACGCGCGGCGGCTCGCCGCGCTCTCGACGGGCGCGTTCGACTACTTCCAACTGCCCGCCGAGACCGATCTCTTTCTCGCGCGCACGAAACAGCTCGTCGAGTTCAGACTGACGGTGGAGCGCCTGCGCGCTGAAGCCGACCGCGACTATTTGACCGGGCTGGTGAACCGCCGCCGCTTCCGCACCGCGCTCGGTCAGGAGCTTGAGCGCTGGCGTCGCTACAAAGTTCCCTGTGCGTTGCTGCTCGTGGACATTGACCACTTGAAAAAGATCAACGACGCGTACGGTCATTCGGCGGGCGACACGGTCATCCGACACGTCGCGAGCGTGCTCACGGAACATACGCGCGACAACGACACGTCGGCGCGTCTGGGCGGCGAAGAGTTCGCGCTGCTCTTAGCGGGCGCGGACGCCGCGCGCGCCGCCGCCGCCGCCGAACGACTCCGGCTCGGCGTCTGCGCGCACCCGCTCGAAGGCATTGGCACGGCGACGATCAGCCTCGGCGTCGCCTCCTGCCCCGCGCACGCGGATTCCGAACGCTCGCTCTACGCCGCCTGCGACGCCCTGCTCTACCGCGCCAAACGCGAGGGGCGCAACCGCGCCGCCGTCGCGGGCGACGCGCCGGAGGAAGGCGACAAGTAAAAACCGCAACGGGTAACACGCGACAGGTAAAGTGGCGGGCGACGAGTGACAAGCAAGCGCATCTTGCTTTAACTTGTCACTCGTCACTTGTCACTTGTCACCGAATTTATGAGTATGCAACCCGACGAGCGCGGACACTGGGGTCGTTACGGCGGTCGCTTCGTGCCGGAGACCTTGATGGCTCCGCTCGAAGAGTTGACGGACGCTTACCAGCGCGCCTCTCTTGATCAATCATTCCAAGCCGAGTTCGAGTCGCTACTGCGCGACTATTCGGGTCGCCCCACGCCACTCTTCTTCGCCGCGCGTCTGACCGAGAAGGCGCGCGGCGCGCGCATCTTCCTCAAGCGCGAAGACCTCTCGCACACAGGCTCGCACAAAATCAACAACGCGCTCGGTCAAATCCTGCTCGCGCGCCGGATGGGTAAGCGGCGCATCATCGCCGAGACGGGCGCGGGGCAGCACGGCGTGGCGACCGCGACCGTCTGCGCGCTCTTCGGACTCACATGCGTCGTCTACATGGGCACGGAGGACGTGCGGCGGCAGGCTCTGAATGTCTTTCGCATGAAGCTGCTCGGCGCGGAGGTGCGCGAGGTGGACGCTGGCTCGCGCACGCTCAAGGACGCGATCAACGAGGCGCTGCGCGACTGGGTCTCCACGCCCGCAGACACTTACTACTTGCTCGGCAGCGCGCTCGGACCTCACCCGTACCCAGTCATGGTGCGCGACTTCCAGTCCGTCATCGGTCGAGAGGCGCGCGCGCAGTTTCTCGAACGGGAAGAGAAGTTGCCCGACGCGCTCGTCGCGTGCGTCGGCGGCGGCTCGAACTCCATCGGCCTGTTCCACCCGTTTCTCGCGGACGAGAACGTGCGCATGATCGGCGTCGAAGCGGGCGGGCGTGGGAGTGCGCTCGGCGAGCACGCGGCGCGCTTCAACCGTGAAGGCGGCGGGCGACCCGGCGTGCTGCAAGGCACGTTGAGCTACGTGCTGCAAGACGAAGGCGGTCAGATCGCCGCGACGCATTCCGTCTCAGCCGGACTCGACTACCCTTCAATCGGGCCCGAACACGCGTACCTGCACGACTCACGCCGCGTCGCTTACGTCTCCGTCTCGGACGACGAAGCCGTCGAAGCTTTCGGGACACTCTCGCAACTCGAAGGTATCATCCCCGCGCTCGAATCTGCGCACGCCGTCGCCTACGCCGTGCGGCTCGCGCGCGAGATGGGGCGCGAGCAGACGATCATCGTGAACCTGTCTGGGCGCGGCGACAAAGATGTGCAGACCGTCGCCGATCTCGAAGGCGAGTCGCCAGCGCGGGCGCGTGGCGCGGAGGGCGTGTGAGTCGTCTCGCGGAAACGTTCGCGCGGCTCAGAGCCGAAGGGCGACACGGCTTCATCCCGTTCATCACGGCGGGCGATCCCGATCTGGAAACGACGCGCTCGCTCTTAGTGGAACTGGCGCGCGCGGGCGCGAGCGTCGTCGAGTTGGGCGTGCCGTTTAGCGATCCGATGGCGGACGGCGTCGTCATCCAGCGCGCGTCCGAGCGTGCGCTGCGAAACCAAGTCTCCCTTGCGGACGTGCTCGCTTTAGTCCGAGACGCGCGGCGCGAGACGGACGTGCCCGTCGTGCTCTTCAGCTACTTCAATCCTTTGCTCCAGTTCGGACTCGAAAGACTGTGCACGGAAGCGCGCGCTGTGGGCGTGGACGGCGTGCTCGTGACAGACCTCGCGCCCGAAGAGGCGGAGGAGTTTTCCGCGATGCTCGCGAGCCGAGACCTCGACATGATCTTCCTCGTCGCGCCGACCTCAACGGACGCGCGCCTCTCGATGGTGACGAAGCGCGCGAGCGGATTCATCTACGCCGTCTCGCGCGCGGGCGTGACGGGCGCGCAGAGCACTGTCAGCGACGAGGCGGAAAAACTGGTTAAGCGCGTGCGCGCGGTGAGTGATCTGCCGGTCGTCGTCGGCTTCGGCATTTCGAGCCGCGAGCAGGTGGCGGAAGTTTGGCGCTACGCCGACGCGGCGGTCGTCGGGTCAGCCATCGTCGCGGAGATCGAGAAGCGCGCCGGTGCGCCCGACGCGGTCGCGCGCGTCGCCGATTTCGCCCGCTCACTACTTCCCGCAGGTCAGACACCCAGACGTTAGAGATCGTCCGAACCCTGTCGGCGAATCCTTAATACTTTTTGCAACCTTTCCTCTCTTCCGGCGTCTTACCCACGGCGAGCCTCCGTTTTTTAGCTCAACGAATTAACTTCGCGGCGAGTAGAGCACATAGGGAAAGAAGACCTTCAAGCGGAGATGAACGTCATGCCGATCTCCCCCGTATCTATATTTCTCAGAAGCGCACTGGCAATCGCCGTCATACTGACGGCATTAATCATCGTCGCACACGCGCAGGCGGGTACAGGCGCGATCAAAGTCAGCGTCGTGGATGAGCTTGGCAGTCTCGTCGTCAACGCGAAAGTATTCGCTAAGAACGCCAGGGGCGTGGAAGTCGGCGCGACGAGCAACTCGACGGGCGCTTATGAACTGAAGGGGCTCGCGCCGGGCACTTATGAATTAAGGGTTGTCGCGCCGGGCTTCAGCGTGTTCGAGGAAAAGAGCGTCGCCGTTCAAGCGGGTCGCGTCACGGCTCTTAACGCACAACTTCGTGTCGCGCTCGAACAAGAGAGCGTGGTGGTCGAAGATAAAGACATCAGCACGGACGCGGATCGAAACGCCGACGCGATCGTCTTACGCAGTCAGGACTTGGCGGCTCTGCCCGCAGACCCACAAGCGCTCGCCGCCGCGCTCCAAGCCATGGCGGGACCTCCCGCAGAAGGGCAGACCGGCGCGCAGGTGACCGTTGACGGCTTCTCGAACGGGCAGATGCCTCCGAAGGAAGCGATCCGCGAAGTCCGCATCAACCAGAACCCCTACTCGGCGGAGAACGAGTATCCGGGGTGGGGCGGCATAGAGATTTACACGCAGCCCGGCTCAGATAAGTGGCACGGCGCTTTGGGCTACGGCTTCAACGACGAGAGTCTCAACTCGCGCAACCCTTTCACGCTGAAGCGCGCGCCCTACCAGCAACGCTCTTACAATATGTTCCTGGGCGGTCCCGTCGTCCCGAAACGCGCCTCCTTTGCCGTGAGCTTTAATCGGTACGCGAGCGACGCGAACTCGGTCGTCAACGCTACCGTCCTCGATCAGGCGACTTTGCTCCCCGTAGTTTTCAACCAATCCTTCGTCACGCCGCAGGTCTCGCTGTACGGCAACGCGCGCGGCGATCTGAAAATCAACAAGCAGCACACGCTCGTCGGCAACTACTCGTACAGCAACAGCACGCAGGACTTGCAGGGCATCGGCGGCTTCTCGCTGCCCTCGCGCGCGTACCGTGGGCAGAGTAGCTATCACACACTTCAACTCACCGAGACGGCGCTCTTGAACGAGCGAATGGTTAACGAGACGCGCTTTCAGTATGTCCACGGCTCATCCCGACAGACGAGCGACACCGCGCAGCCCGCGCTCAACGTGCTCGACTCTTTCTTCGGCGGTGGTGCACAGGTCGGCTCATCGTCCAACAGGCAAGATCGTATGGAGCTGCAAAACTTCACGTCGTGGGCGGTCGGTCAACACTTCTTGAAGATCGGCGGGCGTGTCAGAAACGTGAGCTTGAGAAACGTCTCGCAGTCGAACTTCGGCGGGACTTTTACTTTCGCGGGCGGCTTCGGACCAAAACTCGACGACGCGAATCAGATCGTCCTCGGCGCGAATGGTCAGCCGCAAGTGATCGAGATCAGCAGCCTCGAACGCTACCGCCGGACGCTGCTCTTTGCGCGCAGAGGCTTGAGCGCGTCGGAGATCAGAAACTTGGGCGGCGGTGCGACGCAGTTCTCCATCGCGGGCGGTAACCCTGTGGCGGACGTTAATCAGACCGACATCAGTCTGTACGTGCAGGACGAGTGGAAGCTCAGACCGAACTTCAGCATCTCGCCGGGCTTGCGCTACGAGAATCAGACGAACATCAGCAGCCCTCTAAACTTCGCCCCACGCATTGCCTTCGCCTGGTCGCCTTCGTTTGGTCACAAGAAGGCACAGCCTCAAATAGCCGACGTTAAAACAACACCGTCCGCGCAAGCGACGAAAAGCACGCCGCCCGCGTCGCCGACAAATAACGCTCCGTCCGCGCAACCGGCGCAGGGCGCTGCGAAGCCGACTACCGCGACGACACAGACCGCGCAAAGCGCATCGAAGCCGCCCGCGCAGCCCAGCCAGCCTAAGACCGTGATCCGCGGCGGCATCGGCATCTTTTACAACCGCATCTCGGAAGACCTGACGCTTCAGGCGCTCAGATTCAACGGCGT
Source organism: Acidobacteriota bacterium (assembly GCA_032230165.1). Taxonomy (GTDB): domain Bacteria; phylum Acidobacteriota; class Blastocatellia; order Pyrinomonadales; family Pyrinomonadaceae; genus JAIVGV01. The sequence continues at coordinate 5,725 of JAVXVR010000619.1, forward strand.
CAACCAGGAGCAGTTCGTCGTCTCCGATCCGTCCGTGCTCGATCTCTTCCCAAACGTGCCCGCCGTCTCGCTGCTCAACTCTTTCGCGCTACCGCAAACGCGACGCTTCATCTCTCCGCTCCTCGATCCGTCCGCCTCGCTTCGCGCCTCGTTCAGCGTCGAGCGTCAACTCCCGCGCGGCGTCAAGGTCACGCTCAGTTATTCGCACTACCACACGCTACGCAACTTGCGCACCGTCAACATCAACGCGCCTCTGGCGGGCACGCACGATCCCTTAGTGCCTTCGAGCGGCGTGCGCCCGCTCGGACAGAGCGCGGGGAACATTCTCGAATACGAGTCGAACGGTAGGTCTGTGAACAACTCTTTGAGCGTGAGCGCCAATGGGCGGATAAAGAAGTTGAACTTTTGGAGCACCTACTCTCTGAGCAAAACCAAGAATAC
>JAVXVR010000044.1:0-3388 GCA_032230165.1 Acidobacteriota bacterium
AGTTCATCCCCTTGCCTTCCGTCAACACTTATGGAGGTTCGATTGATGCTCTACAAACTCCCGGCGCTCGCGTTGCTACTCTTCGCGTCCGCCGTGGCGGGCTTCGCGCAAGCGCCCGCCGCGTCGCCGTCGCCAACGGCTTCGCCCGCCGCGCGACCGCAAGCGCCGCCTGCGCCCAAGACTAACTTGAAAGTCGGAGATGTGGCTCCTGACTTCACGCTCCCCGACACGAAGGGTCAGCCCGTGCACCTCGCGGACTTTCGCGGCAAGAAGAATGTCATCTTAGCGTTCTACGTGCTCGCCTTCACGGGTGGTTGAACGGCTGAGATGAAGGCGTATCAGGCTGATATCGCCAAATTCGAAGCTAACGACACACAGGTTTTCGGCATCAGCGTTGACAGCTCGCCCGCCAACGCGCGCTTCGCGCAAGACCTCGGACTGACCTTCCCGCTCCTCAGCGACTTCGTCAAACGACAGGTCGTCAAAGACTACGGCGTCTTCAGCGAGGCGGGCGGCTACGGCACGCGCGCCACCTTCCTCGTTGATAAAGAAGGCATCATCAAACACATCGAGCAGGGACGCACGGCGGTCGATCCGACGGGGGCGTACAACGCTTGTAACCTCCTGACGCACAAGGCTGGGACGGATAAGCAGTAAGCGACTGTAAGCCTGGGAGCGCGGGCATCTTGCCCGCCGAAGCGTGGCTCCGGCACGCTTCGCACGTTTCGCCGTCATTCGAGCATGAGTGTAGCGCGACTTCATTCGCGCTGGCGCGCTCACGGCGGGCAAGATGCCCGCGCTCCCAGCTCGCGCTCCCAGCCGCCAACGCCCACGCTCTTTCCTACCCGAAACACAAAACTTTCCCCCGCCCTTTTCCGTTTAACCAACAGTACCGCGCAGACGTTTTCCGTTCGACAATTTCAACCCGAGGTGCCGACTTGAAAGCCACAACTCTCGCTCTCGCCGCCCTGACCGTCCTGCTCCTCCAACCGCTCGCCTTCGCGCAGACATACCGCGGCTCGATCCGCGGCACAGTCGCTGACCCACAGCAGGGCGCAATCGTTGGGGCGACCGTGAAGCTGACCAATAAAGAGACGAATGAAACCCGCACGGTGACAAGCAATGGTGACGGTGTTTACACAGTTTCTTCACTACCGACGGGAACGTATCGATTAGAGATTAGCGCGTCTGGATTCAAGCAGTTCGTCGCACCCGCAGTTGTGTTGCAAGTTAACCAAGATATGAGGCTCGATGTTGCCCTTGAGGTTGGGGCAATCTCTGACACTGTTGACGACTTCACTGATTACTCGGACGTAGAAATAAAGAGAGATTCCGCCTCAGTCGGAACTGTCATCACCGAGAAACAGATCGCGCAACTCCCACTCGACGGGCGCAACTTCCTCGAACTCGCGCTGCTCGTCCCCGGTGCGGCTCCGGCGGCGAATGGATCGGCGGGCTCGGTGCGCGGCGACTTCGCCTTCAACGTCAACGGCGCGCGCGAGGACGCGAACAACTTCCTGCTCGACGGCGTCTATAACGTCGATCCCAAGCTCAACACCTTCTCCGTCAAGCCGCCCGTGGACGGCGTGCAGGAGTTTGAAGTCCTGACCTCGACCTACGACGCCGCCTTCGGGCGCAACGCGGGCGCGCAGGTCAACGTCGTCACCAAAGCAGGCTCGAACGAGCTGCACGGCACGGCTTATGAGTTTCACCGCAACGCGCGGACAGACGCGCGCAACTTCTTCGTCCCCGCAGACCAGCCCGACCCCAAATACATACGCAACCAGTTCGGCTTCTCCGTCGGCGGCGCGATCAAACGAGATCGCACGTGGTTCTTCGGCGACTACGAAGGCACGCGCGTCCGCGAAGGCGTCACGCAGGTGACGAACGTGCCGACGCTGCAAGAGCGCAACGGCGACTTCTCGCACTCGCTCTTCCGCCGCCCTTTCAACCCTTTCACGCAGCAACCGTTCGACGGCGGCATCATCCCCGTCTTCTTCCAGAACCCCATCGGTCGCGCGATTGCGAACCTCTACCCGCTCCCCAATCGCAACGTCCCGTTCGCCAACTTCGTCTCCTCGCCCGTCTCGCGCGACCGCAACGACGTATTCGACGTGCGAGTCGATAGCTGGTTGAATAAGGCGGCGCATTTCACAGCGCGCTACAGCTTCGGCGACCGCGATCTCTTCGAGCCATTCACGGGTCCGACTTTCTCGCTCGTCCCCGGCTTCGGCGATGTCGTCCCGCGCCGCAGTCAGAATCTCATGCTTAGCGAAGATCACATGATCTCGCCTAAGCTCGTCAACGAAGCGCGCTTCGCCTTCAACCGCGTCGCGTCGGCTGTGACGCAGGAGGGCGGCGGCACGAGTCTCAACCGTCAAGTCGGCTTGCCTGAATTGTCGCGAAATGCGCGCGACTTCGGTCTGAGCTTCATCACGATCACGGGCTTCTCGCCGCTCGGCGACGAGTTCAACAACCCGCAGCAAAGCGCCGTCAACACTTTTCAGCTCCTCGACAATCTTTCTTACGTGCGCGGTCAACACTTCTTCAAGTTCGGCGCAGACTTCCGCGACGCGCAGCAGAACGCCTTCCGCGACGTGCAGTCGCGCGGCTTCCTCACCTTCTCCGATCAGTTCCCCCTCACCGGCAACGCCCTCGCCGATCTGCTCCTCGGCTTTCCCGCCCTCGCCGGCGGCGCGCACGTCGATAACGCGCAACATCTCCGCACCAAGAGCTACAACTTTTACGTTAACGACAGTTGGCGCGCGACACCGCGCCTCACCTTAAACGCGGGGCTTAGATACGAGCTGAACACGCCGCCCGTGGACGCCGAAGATCGCGCGAACCTCTACGACCCGGCGACGCGTTCGCTGGTGCGCGTTGGCGCTGCGGGCATCCCGCGCGGCGGCTTCGGCACTGACAGAAATAATTTCGCGCCGCGTGTCGGGCTCGCGTGGACGCTCGACGATGACACGGTCGTGCGCGCGGGCTACGGCGTCTATTACGATCAGTCTGCGCTTGCGCCCGGCGAGGCGCTCTATTTCAACGCGCCTTACTTCGATCTCAACCTCTTCTTTTCGCTGCAAGGTCTCCCCTTGACGCTCAACAACCCGTTCCCGCAGAACTTCCCCTTCGCGTTGCCGAAGACCGCGCTCGCCGTCCAGCGCGACCTTCGCACGCCCTACATGCAGCAGTGGAACTTGAACGTCCAGCGTCAACTCGGTCGCAGCCGCGTGTTAGAGATCGGCTACGTCGGCTCGAAGGGCACGAAGCTGCTGACAGCGCGCGACATCAACCAGCCGCGCCCTTCACCCGTCAGCCCAAACCTTCGCCCCAACCCGTTCTTCGACGACATAGACATCATCGAGTCGCGCGCCAACTCGAACTA
>JAVXVR010000079.1:0-3196 GCA_032230165.1 Acidobacteriota bacterium
CCCCTACCGGAATCCGCAGCACGCGGGCGTTCTCAAACGCGGCGGCTGACATCTGGTGCGCCCCCGTCGTCGAGAAGAGCGCGAATTCGCCGAAGAGGAAGCCTTGCGGCAGGATGTCTATGACGGCTTCGCGAGCCGTCCGCGGCTCGACGCTACAAAGCTTGACGCGCCCGCGCGCCACCAGATAGACAGCGTCCGCCGCGTCGCCCGCGCGATAGATGAAACGGCGGCGGCGCAAGTCGAGCGCACTCGAGGCGGCGGCGAGTTGCGCGACGAGGGCTTCGGCTAAGCCGACGCCGATCTCGGAGTGGCGGATAATGTCTGCGCGCTCGGTGGTAGTGAGATCGCAGGCTCTGCGGTGTGGCATCTTGGGGGAAACCTCTAAAAAGTTTTACTGCCTCGAAGGCGCTGACTGACTGCTTAATGGGCGCGATGCAAGGGGAGTCGCACGACGGTCAAACGAGGTAATACGGAAGTCGGGAAGCAGAGCAGACAAGGAGCGAGAGTTACGGAGCACACGAACGCGGCGGACGACTCGAAAGCTTTTGGATTATGTGTTCACCTTCGTGAAGGATTTCGGTAAGCAGTGCAACCGAACGCGGGCGTTGCAGCATCCGTCCCTTGTTAAGCACGCACTCTAGCATGAAGCGTGCACGCGCGCAAGACCCTTTTCCCGGAGGCGCGCGCCGGCGGCGAACGGGCGAAATTTATGCTGAGCAAGTTCAACGTGCTGCTTGTCGAAGACGACGCCGACAAGCAACAACTCCTCAAAGTCGCGCTGGAAATGGCGGGTTACAACGTGCGCACGGCGGGCGACGGCGTCGAAGGACTGCTCGCGGTCGAATCGCACCAGCCCGATCTCATCGTCACCGACGTGATGATGCCCAACATGGACGGCTACGAGATGGTGCGCCGGGTTCGAGCTAACCCGGCGACGCGCTTCATCCCCGTCATCATCCAGACCGCCGCGCGCGCCGACACCGACGACGTGCGGCGCGGCGCGGAGGTCGGCGCGCTCGGCTACATCACCGACCCGACCGATCTCGATCTGCTCCTCGCCCGCGCGCGCACGCTGCTCGACTTCAAAAACTATCTCGACTCGTGCGAGGAGGCCGCCTTCACAGATCACCTGACGGGCTTGGCGAATCGCCGCCGCTTCGAGCGGCAACTCGAGCGCGAGGTCTCGCGCACGCGCCGCTTCGAGCGCCCCTTCTGTTTGCTGCTCCTCGACATCGATCTCTTCAAGCGCGTCAACGACTCTTACGGTCATGATGTCGGCGACGAAGTGCTGCGCCGCCTCGCCAACACCTTGCAGGCGGGAACGCGCGGCATAGACACCGCCGCGCGCATCGGCGGCGAGGAGTTCGCCGTGATCCTGACCGAGACCGACTTCGAGCACGCGCTCGAAGTCGCAGAGCGTCTGCGCGTGAGCGTCAGCGAGACGCCAGTCCCGTTCGAGGGTCACATCACCGTCAGCATCGGTCTCGCCGAGTTCAACACCGAAGCGCACGACGCGCGCGAGTTGTTCGCCGCCGCCGACTCCGCGCTCTACGAAGCCAAACGCCGTGGGCGCGACCGCGTCTGCTGCTTCGACGGACGAGATGCGAACCCCGCGCCCGCGCTCGGCGTATCATGAAGGTAGTGACAGGTGACGAGTGACAAGTGACAAGCAAAACCCGCTTTGTCTTGCTTGTCACTTGTCACCCGTCACCTGTCACCTGCTTGGAGGTCATCATGCCAGATTATAAAGATCGCTTAGGCGAATGGGGCGACGCGGCGAAGCGCAAGGCGCGCGAGCTGGACGAGAAGTACAAGATCAAGGAGCGCGTCGAGGATGGCGCGCGTGCGGCGCAGGACGCGGCAAAGCGCGGGGCTTCGCGCGTGGCGTCGGAAGCGGAGCGCGCGCGCGAGGAAGCCGGACGCGTGGGCGCGGAGTTCGAGGCGAGCGGGCGCGCCGGTGAGCTGCGCGATCAGGCGCGGCGAGCGGCGGAAGACGCCGAACGTGCGGCGCGCGCGGGCGCCGAGAAATTGCGCGACGCGGGGCAGGCGGCGGGCAGGAAGGCGGGCGATGTTCTGGGCGGCGCGAAGAAGCATTACGAGCGCGCGTCTGCGGTAGTCGGCGCGGGCGCGGGGGCGGCACGTCTCACTTCGGCGACGACTGCTGGCGCGCGCAAGGCTTACGAGTGGGCGCGCGCCAACCCGAAGCAGGCTGTGATGGTCACGCTCTCGGTGGCGGCGGGCGTGCAGGCGGGGGCAATCTTCCCCTCGCTCGACGGCGTGCTCCTCGGCGCGCACCCGCACTGGCTGACCTACTCGGCTCTGCCCGTCTGGGCGATGCAACGTGCAGGCGCGAAGTTCGACAGCTACTTGCGCGAGCGCGAGAGCTTGATCGAGCAGGGCGACTTGACCGAGGCGGAGCGCAAGCGCGCGGAGTTCGAGCGCACCATCGTGCGCTACGTCGGCGCACCGCTGCTCGGCGCGTTCAGTTGCGCGGCGGGCGTGGCGATGTGGGCGCAGATTTTCCAGCCGGGCACGATCGTCGGCGCGCCGATCAGTTGGATCATCGGCGGCAACCCGTTCCTCTCCGGCATCTGGCTCTTCGGTAACGGCGTCATCTGCTTGCAGCAGGGCTACAAGTTCTTCATGATTGCGCTACGCGATCAGCGCGAGGCGGAGCGCATCGTGCGCGAGCTGAAAGGTCTGCTGCCCGCGGCGGCGACAGCTTAAACTTCGCGCGCGTCGGCTTCCGAGCCAACGCGCGAGCGCCCGCGCAGCATCTCTTGAGAACGCAAGGGAGAGTTGAGCCCATGAACACCAGACGTTTCGTCCTGCGTCTCGCCGTCGCCGTCATCACTTTCTTGATCGGCTGGACAGCCGCCACACTCTTCGGCGCGACGCGCAGGCAGCATGACGCCCCGACTCCGGTGCGGCGCGTCGTCGTCGTGCGCAACTACGAAGTGGCGCCCCCGCGTTTTGAACATTCGCCGCTCCCGCCGTGCGGCTCTGACGCGATGAGGCACGCCTTCGCGTGGCGCGAGATGCACGCCGACGAGTTCGACGCGCCCGCGCCGCCGCCGCCATCATCGCGATAGAGGCTGCGCTGAAAAAAAATCTCTCAGCACCGAATCGTTCGTAGGGGCAGGGCTTGTCCCTGCCCGCCGCGCTCGCGCGCATAACTGTTCGAGATCGTTCAACG
>JAVXVR010000092.1:0-4515 GCA_032230165.1 Acidobacteriota bacterium
CCCTTACCCCGGCTGGGGCGCGATCCATGTCACCATGGATCGCGCCCCTGCTGGCTTTCAGTCACGACTCTGTTGCCCCACCACCGAAAGAAAAAGGGCAGGGAGGCGCGCGCCTCCCTGCCCTCGAAGCCTGATCTGTTCTTCGCGCTTACGCCGCGACGGTCGCGCCCGGATAGCCCGCGCCGAGTTTCGCGGCGTCGCCATCGGCGAGCGTGTTGACTAGTTCTTGGTGGAAGTAGTCGTAGCGCGGCGCGACCGAAGGGTGCGCGCGCTTGTCATACATCTGGCGTGAGCGGTCGATCTCGTCGCGCAGCAGCCCGTAGAGATTGCCCTGCTCGCGCCCGTCTTTCACCTTCTGCTCGTTGTAGAGCTTGATCTCGGAGACGAGCAGGCGCGCGAAGCGGCGCGCGTCGTTGTGGAAGCGCCGCTCCTCGTCTGAGACTTCGACGGGCAGCTCCGCATCCTGACCGTAGCGACGCGACGTGCCGAGCGGCGCGACGTGTGGGGCCGCCGTCTCTGTCGAATCGGCTGGCGCTTCGCTGGAAGCATCAGCAACAGTCGAGACAGGCGGCGCGGCTGACTCAGTCGCGGAATCCGGCTGCTCCTCGCGCGCTTCCGCTGACTCGTCCGGCGCGATAGCTTCCGGCGTGGCGACGGCTTCGGTCGCCGTGGACGTCTCGATGAGAGAGGGCGGTTCTGCCATCGCGGCAGTCTCAGTTGGCGCGCGCTCGAAGGCTGGCTGTGCGGCGGCGCTCGCTTGTGGCGCGGTCGGCGCGCCGCGCTGGACGGCGAGCAGCTCGACCGCCATGCCCGTCACGCGCACGAGCGTTTCGAGGGCTTCGAGGTTGATGGCATCCGACTCTAATCCCGCGCTGTCGGCGTAGAGCACGGCGACGCAGCGGTCGCGCGCGATGAGGGGCACGGCGATCATGCGCTGCGGCGGCTCGCCGCCCAGCTTCTCGAGCAACTCGTGATCCTCAGCCTTCGAGCCGGGCGCACCGCTCCACGTCGCGCGCGTGCGATAGACTTCCGAGAGGACGGAGTCTGAGGTGAGCGGCAGAGAGATTTCTCGAACGGCATCGTCGCCGACCGTGCCCTCTAGCCCCCTCGCGCGCCAGCCCGTGGCGCGCTCGTTCTTAACGACAAAGAAGGCGAGGCGCGGAGCGAAAGAAGCGGCGCGGTTAACGAGCGCGTGCAGGATGTCTGCCTGCGTGCGCTGCGAGTCGATGTCGTCAACGGCGGCTTTCAGGAGCGCCACGTCGCCCGACGCGCTCGCGCCGGCGGAAGACTGCACGGCTTGGTCAACGCCCGCGTTGCGCGCATCGCGCAGGTGCCCGGCGATTGCAGAGGCGAGCCCCGCGGCATCCGCGCTGTCGCCCGTCAAACGCTCGGCGAGTCGCGAGAGCTGCTCGCTCATCTGGCTCTGCACGCGCAAGATTTCTTCCTGATGCTCGCGCAGGCGCGCGCCGATGTGGTTCTCTACTTCGCGGCGCAAGCTCCGCTCCAAGTCTTCGCTTCCAGCCACCGTGGGAGTCTCCTTCGTCTGATGCTTCGTTTAACTGCGGGATCGTAAGTGTCTCGAAAGATCGAGATCGTGTGCGCGGCGTGCGGCGCGTCTCACGCGCCTGTGGGCGATTATGGCGGGCGCACAAGTGACTGTCAAGCAACTCTTTAGAAAGAGATTTGACACCTTTCGCCGACCCGCGTTATAACCACGCACATTGCCGTCTCGCGCCGTCCATCTCTCGCTCGTAGGCGCGCTCGCTCCGCTCCCGGACAGTTTGGTCAGATCGCGAGAATTGAAGATGCACGCACGCATCCTGATCGCCGAAGACTACGACGATAACCGCGAACTCCTGCGACTCATGCTGGAGGGCGCGGGCTACGACGTGCGCGAGACGCGCGACGGGCGCGAGCTTGTCGAAGCGGCGCGCTCCGAACCGTTTGATCTCGTCCTCATCGATCTCTCGATGCCGCATCTCGACGGCTGGGGCGCGCTCCGTGAGCTGCGTGCCGACGCGCGCACGCGCGCGCTTCCGTGCATCGCCGTCACGGCGTTCGCCGCCGAGCAGGATCGCCTGCGCGCCTTTGAAGCGGGCTTCGACGCTTACGTCGCCAAGCCCTTCCGCTCAAAAGACCTCCTCGAAGCGGTCGAACGCCTCCTCGCCGACGGCGCGCGCAACGACAAAACTTCTCCGCTCGACGACGGCGAACGTTTAGCCGCGAAGAGCGACGACGTGCGCGGCTGAACGCATCCCCGGACGAGTCGAAGAGAGAGACTGTCAGACGCCCTCGCGCGCAGCCGACGCGCGACGACGGGCGCGGTTTTGCGCTACAGTCTTTGGCTGATGAAGCGCGAGCGGATCGACAAGTTGCTCGTCGAGCGCGGGCTCGCCGCGTCGCGCACGCGCGCGCAGGCGCTCGTGATGGCGGGGCGCGTCGTCGTCAACGGTCAGCGCGTCGAGAAACCTTCCGAAGCCTTCACTGCTGACGCGCAGATTCGCGTGCGCGGCTCAGACGATCCGGCGGCGCGCTACGTCGGTCGCGGCGGGCTTAAACTCGAAGCCGCACTCGAAGCGTTCCAACTCGACGTGCGGGATTTCGTCTGTCTCGACGTGGGCGCGTCCACCGGCGGCTTCACGGATTGCCTGTTGCAGCGCGGCGCGCGCCGCGTCGTGGCTGTTGACGTGGGGCACAACCAGATCGACTGGCGACTCAGAAACGATGCGCGCGTCGAAGTGCGCGAGGGCGTCAACGCGCGACACCTCGCGCCCGCGGATTTTGCGGAACGATTTGATCTCGTCGTGATGGACGTGTCCTTCATCTCGGCAACGAAGGTGCTGCCCGCCATTGTGCCGCTCGTCAAAGAGGCGGGGCGCGTCGTCGTGCTCGTCAAGCCGCAGTTCGAGGTGGGCAAGGGCGAGGTCGGCAAGGGCGGCGTCGTGCGCGACCCTTCGCAGCACGCGCGCGTGGTCGAGGAAGTTAATCGCGCGGCGCGGGAGTTGGGGCTTGAGGTTCTCGGCGTGATTGACTCGCCGATCCTCGGCGCGGAAGGCAACAAAGAATTTCTGGCATTGTACGGACGCGAGAAGAAATGAAGAGACTCACGGAGGCGGCAGCGCTCGCGCGTTTGCGGCGCGAGAAGGCTGCTTTCCAGACCCAGATCAAACTAAACTTCGAGCGCGCCGCGCGTCCCTGCTCGGCGTGCCCGACGCCGGGCGTGTGCTGCACCGATGCACACTTCGTCAACGTCCACATCACGCGCCTCGAAGCCGTCCACATCAGCGAGACCCTGCGCCGCACACCGCGTCTTTCGGACGCCGCGCGCCGCGCCGTTTACGCACGCGCGCGGGCGGCGGTCGCGCGCTACTCTTTGCGCGCCGCGGGCGACACCTTCGCGCAGACTTTCGCGTGCCCACTGTTTGCGCCGGGGACGGGCTGTCTCGTCCACACGCGCGCCAAGCCCGCGCCGTGCACGCAGCACGCCTGCTACGACCGATGGGAAGACGTGCCGCCCGTCGCGTTGCAGTGGCGCGTCGAATCTCGCATCGAGCGTTTGAACGAACAGGTTTACGGCGCGGCGTGGGCGTGGCTGCCGATCCCTCTGTGGCTGACGCTCGTCGATCCTGACGGAGACGGCGCGGAACTCGCACGCCTCACGCGACTCTGGGCATCGCGCCGCCACGTCTCACCAAGCAACGCGGCTCACACCGAAGCGCGCCTCGCCTCCCGACGCAGCCTCCCTGTCGTCGCCTTCTAAAAATTTCGCGCGGCGAGACTCACTCAAAGAAGTCTTTGAAGTCGGGGAAAGTTTTCCGCGCGTCCGACAGGTTGAAGCCGAGCGAGCGGACAGCTTTCTTGTCGGAGTAGAACTGTCCGCGTGTTCTGAGAACCTGATGCCACTCGAAACGTTTTGCCTCTTCGCTCCACTTGTAAACTTTCATCTCGTATTGGTGCTTCCCAAAGTGCGCCTCGCAGTCACAGTCCAAGTCCCAGATGCCTTGCCACTCCGCTTCGCCAAGTCCGCGCCCTGCTTCTAGATCGCCGAAGAAGAATCCGCCCTGATCACTTGTGGTCAGGCGGTCAGGTGTTAAGTCCTTCAAATTTCCGTTGACCGCGCCGACCGCAACAGCTTCCCAGTCGCCGTCATTGCCGCCATGAGAGATCGCGATACCGACGATTAAAGGATCGGGCAGCCCTGCGATATGTAGCACTCGGAATCTGGCATAAGGCGCGGTTTCCGGATCGTCTGCGTCGGGCTCGAAACAGTCCCATTCGCCGTAGAAGGGCTCTTCAAGTAGCCGCTTGCCGGACTGCGAATCCTCAAAGATGAGGCGCACGTCCTGTCCGAACGTCGCGTCAGCTTTAATCGTGACCTTGCCGACGCCGGGGAAGTTGACGATCTCTTGCTGGCTGATGCGCGGCGTCTTGTCGGCGGCGCGCGTGGGTTTAGAGTGAAGACTGTCCGAGGCAGTAGGGGGCGTCGCGTTCGGCGTCGGCTGCTTGTCACAGTTC
>JAVXVR010000112.1:0-9825 GCA_032230165.1 Acidobacteriota bacterium
TCGATCCGCACGTCGAAGTGATCCGACGGACCGTGCCCCCACTGCGAGCCGTGCCACGCAGAGTTGTTGTTGAAGCCGATGACGGACGAACTGGAGCCGGTCTGGTAGGGCATCTCCTGCCAGATGTGACCGTGCACCATGAAGACGTTGTTGCGCGGGTGACCGTTCGACATGAGCACGCGGAAGCGCACCTCGTCGCCCGCCATCGCGGAGAAGATCGGCGTGATGGGATCGCGACCGCCGATCTGCGAGTTGTGCAGCGAGTTGGTCATGTCGAGCTGCCGTGTGGATTGGGCGTCCGATTGCGGGCACTGCGTCGCCGTCCGTATCATGCCACCCGAAAGCGGCAGCGCGGGCCAGTAGCAGAGTCGCGTCCAGAAGGGCTCGGTGCGGTAGTTGAACGCTTTCTGCCCCGTGTCCTCCGGGTCTTCTTCTTCGGCGAGGTGCGGGACGGGACTGCCATCGTTGAACCGCATGTTGACGTCGTTCTGGAATTGCAAGACGAACTCGCGGAACGGCACCATCACGACGCCGCAGTTGGGGCAACCCCCGCCCGTTGGCTTCCAGACCGTGGCGGAGTGGGTCGAGTCTGCGTCCTCCTGCCAGTTGCTTCCCTGCGGCTCGATGATAAGCGAGCCGATGGCGCTCTTGTTCGAGTGCTTGATCGGATCGGACGAGACGAGGTTCGTCGCGCCGAACTCGACCGGCTTGCCTTCGCCCGTCGAAGGCGTTAGCTCGATCCCTGTGTTGCCCGCGTACCAGGTGTATGTGACGCTGCCGCCGGGCGGGGCGGTCTGCGGGTTCGGGTTGACGCCGACCTCGAAGCCGTCGCTCGTCGTCACGTCGTAATGCACCAACTGCGGGTGCAGACCGACGCGGCGCGAGGGCACAACCTGGTTGGCGTTGAAGTCGTCCACGATCATCGGCAGCGTGTTGTAGCCCGGCAGATCGACGGGCTCAGGCGGCAGCCGGTTGAAGAGCGTGACGGTGATGCATTCGCCCGCGTTGGCGCGTAAGACGAGCGGCTCGACGCGGTCGTTCTTGTAGAAGCCGTCATCGCCAATCATGTCCTTGCGCACGTAGATGATCGCCGTCGGATCGTTGAGCGGACTCGACTCGCCGCGGATGTTCCAATGGTACGGCGTCTGCGGACCCGCGCCGTCCGGGTCTTGCCCATCGAACTCCAAACGGCGCTGGCGCAAGATGTCGCGCGCAAGATAGGCGAAGACGGTGTACGACCTCGGCTTCGCATCGTCCGGGCACGGACTGATCTCCGCCGGGACGGGCGGACCAATGAAGATGGGCGAGTCGGTGTCTGAGGCGCTGGTCGTCGAAGCCGTCGTCTTGTCAGTCGTGGGCGGCGGGTTGTTCGGCAGCGCGAAGGGCGGCTCTTCCGTCGTCATCCTCTCGGGCGCCATCGCGCCGTTCGTGGCAACCTGCCGGTAAACGCGCAGGATGCCCCAGAGTCCGTTCCACTGATCGTCAACCGCCGCGCCGGGCTTATAGAGATGATCTTCCTTGGGCACATCGCCCGGCGTCCCATTGGGCTTGACGCCCGGCAGGACGAAGTCGAACTTCTCCGAGATGCCCATCATCTCAGAGTTACGCCAGCCTGAATCCGGATCGCTCGGCTCGAAGAGCCACTTCACGCCGTGGACGGTAAAGTTGTGTCCCTCCTCGTGCGCCCCGACGAGGATGCGCACGTTGACGCGGTCTCTCTCATTGGCGCGCAGCAGCGGCGTGAACGGATCGAAGACTCCGACGCCGGGTGTGAGCGGCGGGTAAGGACCAGCAGCGTTCAGAGCCGGATCGGCGCGCTGAATGCTCTTGTAAGAGAAAGAGAGGTCGCCCTGATCACCAGCAGCCTGTGTGTTGGTCGAGGGGTTGCGCACGCGCAACGCGATCGGCTCGTTACGGTAGTTGACGACGAACGTGCCCACATCGGCACCGGAGAGTATCTCTGGACACGGCGCGGGATCGCCGTTCGGGCAACCCTCGCGCGCCGGGCGTTCGAGCAGCCTCGTTTCGGGTCCGAAGGGCGGACCCGGCAGAGGCTGATCCGGGATCGGGACTTCGTGCCGACCCGGCGGGTTAATGGCCCTCTTCGGATCGGGGATAGGCTTCCCTGCTCCGTCCACGCCGCCCTTGGGCAGGTAGGCGAGCTGGTAGTCGGCAAACTCGATCATGAACTCGCGGAAGCTCTGCGTGGTGTCGGGATGCGTGACGATGACAGCAGCGAAGCTCGTCGGTCCGCCGTCGTCGCGCACGGGCGTCGGGTTGTTGCTGTAGCCGAGCGGCGTGCCGGTCTCATTGTGCAGCCACTCCGAGTCCTTCGGCTCCATGATGAGACCGGCGTAGAGTCCGGTCTGTTGGTGCGTCGAGGGACCGAAGTGGTCGTGCGTGAAGGCGCTGCGCAGCGTGCGATCCTTCGGCGCAGTTCCCGCCGGGTTGAGGCTCACCACATCATCGGCGAACCAGCGCTGGATCGTGACCTGCGCCGGGCGGTTGAAGAACGGGTGCGGGACGGGTGTCAAGATGCGACGACCGCCGTTGATGGTGATGATGCCGCCCGTCTCGTTGATGTGATTAATGCGTGTGACGACCTCCTCGTCGCCGAAGGTGCCGTCCTCGTAGTTCCAGCCGTTGCCCGCGCCGTCCGACGATGTCACATCGAACTTAACGAGGTGGATGTGCTGACCGACGATGTCGGTCGGCGTCTTCACTTGAAAGTCGTCAACCTGATAGACCTTCGGGATCAGGTTGGCGTGGTGGAACGTGATGCAGTCCTGCGTGTTGGCGCGAATGAACATCGGCTCAGGCGGTTTCGTGCCGTTGACCGTCGGCGCGTAGTCGCGCCAGAGCGATTCGATGCGCGCCTGCGGGAAGTGCCAGCCCGCCTTGTTGATCTGCATGTCGAACTGGAACATGACCGCCTTGTAGTCGAGCTTACGGTTGAAGAAAGGATGCACCTCAAGAATCTCGTTGCCGTTGGGGTCAAAGCGATCCGAGACGCACGGGTCGGCGTAGGGCGCGCCCGGCTGCGGCGGCAGCCCATTCGTCAGGAAGGGACCCGGCGTGCGATCTTCAGTGCGATAGCCGGTGTGATAGGGCAGCGCGTGGTAGTCCATCGCGCGCTTCTCGTAGAACGTCCCGTCTTCGGGAAGCTCCTGCGCCTGGATATTCTTGATCTCCTTGTCGAAGCTGAGCCGCGTCTCCTCGTGGAAAGCCACGTCGGCATCCTTGATGACGTGGCGCGGCAGACCCGCGTCGAACTCTGTGTCGAGCGGCGGGTGCGGCGGACGACGCCCCATGATGCCGGGGACGAAGAACGGGTAGCCGGGGTTGCCGTTGCCGGAGATGGCGACCTGACCGTTGACGATCTGCACTTGGGCTTCCGGCATCGGCGCCATCACGTAGTTGGCGTAGCGCGACTGATCCGCGCCGCCGGGCAGCGGCACGAGCGCAGGGATCGGCGTGCCGCGTTTGATCTCCGCATCAGGCAGGGCGCGCGTGCCCGCGATGGGACGCCCGCCGCCGTCGAGCGGCGTACCTTCCTCGAAGACGTCGTGGTTGCGCCAGAGTTCCCACATGCCCTGCGCGAAGTGCGGGTAGAAATGGCAGTGGAAGATGGCGTCGCCGGGTGTCAGATTCCGGTTACCCGATCCGCCGTGCGAGATTTCGAGGTTGAAGCCGGAGCCGGGTCCAATCGCCTGGCTGTCGTTGTAGGTCGAGCCATCGCCGTCGGCAGACTTGATCCACTGGTGCGCGTGCAGGTGGTGTATGTGATGCTCCTTCGGACCTGCGTGCAGCACGCGCATCTTGACGTGATCGCCGATGTAGCTGTGGTGCACGTTCGAGGGGTCGGCGGGGTAGAAAGCGACCGTCGCCTTGTAACCCGGCGGCACGTCCTTCCGGTTCTCGTCGCAGCGACCATCACGCAGCCCGTTGGCAATGTTGTCCTCAGCCGAACCGATCTTGCACGGCGGCAAGCCGACGATGTTGTCGCGCAGTGAGTTGGCGGGTCGGTCAACGACCATCGCCGGATCGCCCACCGACCAAGCAGAGAGGAAGAACTCCTCGAACAAACACTCGTCGCAGTTTGCCTCAGGTCCGACTCCGATGCGGTTGGCTATAATCTCCGCGCCGATGCCTGCCGTGCCGTAGTTGATGGCGAAGTTGTCGCGACTGGCGTGCAGGGTGTCGGCGAGCCCGCCGGGACCTTGCTGCTCGAATTGCGGGAAGGCTTGCACGGCTCCGATCTCGTCGTGATAGACGATCGTGAATTCGCGGAAGGGCCAGTCGCGGTTGGGCGCGACGCCGACCGGCGGATAAGTCCCCGCCGGGAACTTGCCGCGCCCCGGTCCCGTGATGATCGCGTTTAGGTCTGAGTGGGCGATGACGCCGTTGCGGTTGAGGATTCTGATGATCGGCTGGAAGGCGTAGCGATGCCAGGCAGGATAGACCGCATCGTAGTTGAGGATGGGCTGCCCGCCGGGCGTGCGTTTGATCGAGCCGTCGGGGTTGCGCTTCGCGGCGAGACGCAACTCCTCGTTCGACAGTTGGCTGCGATACCACTCCGCCCTGCGCGGCTCGACATCCACCGCGCCGAAGAGACCGGGCGGAAGCTGCCCGCCGTCGCCTTCACTCGTCGTCGTCGCCGCCGTGCTGTAAAGGAGGTGGACGCCCTCGCGCATCTGCCCGTCGGCGTAGAAGGTATAAGTCGTCCTCTCGCCGGGTCGGACGAGTCCGCTCGGCTGGTTGCGCCCGACGTTCGAGCCGTCGTCGTGGATGGAGTTGACCAGTTGGAGTCCGGCGACGTGCACTGAGGCGGTGCGCGTGATGGGCTGCTCCTCGTCAACGGGTGACGGGTTGAGCAAGTTCTGGAAATCTATCTGGAGGCAGTCGCCGACGTTCATGCGAAGCACCAACGGGCGCGGGCGCTTGTCGGCGCGCAGCCTCACCCTTCCGGGTCGCAACACGGCGCTGCCGTCGGTCGGGACAACGTTCTGACGCAGCGCGAAGATCATGCCTTGCGGCTGCACCGCGCCGAGCCGGTTCCAGAAGAAGATTTGATCGAGCGCCACGACGTGCGCCTTGATCATGCGCTCGCACGGCGAGTAGGCGCCGGAGGGGCCACTCATCTCGTAGTTGATCGTGGCAGGCTGCGTGCTGTCAGTCGCCTTCATCGCGCCGGTGTCTATCCGGTACTGTGTCGAGGTGAAAACTGTGTCCTGTTCGGTCTCCGGCGCGGACTGCTCCTGCTGCGCCGGATCATCCTGCAACGCCGCGTCCTCAGCCGATGGCTCATCCTGCCCCATATCACTGCCGCTAGGATCGAGGGTCTGGGGCGCGGGGGCTGCTTCAGGCGACGCCGCGGGTGCGGCAGGCGAAGGCGACGCGACAGGTGTCGCGGGCGAAGTTGCTGGCGGGGGTGCGGAGGGGGTCGTGGGACTGGGGCTGGTTTTCGGGTTCGCGCTCCGAGCACCATCGCTCGCAGCGTGCGCCGTCGCAGGCGATGCCAGCGTGGCGAAGAATGCGACCGCCGAAAGCAGGATCGCCATCGAGATGTTTTTCAGGGCGTGTTGCAGGCTAGACATGATTCACCTCCGGTCAACTGACAGGGCATCTTTTACAGCGACTATCTTGATTAAGACTCTGGCGACGGCTGGACGCGACGCACCAGCTCGCGCCCGAATCACCAGGTGAGACGAACTGAAAAAAAGCGCGCGGCGGCGTGCCACCTGCATCGGGAGCACGAAGGAGTATTGAGACGCATGCCTGAGGACGCGCATATGCCGACGCGAACAGTTCGCGAAACGGCAGAGCTACAGCATCGTTATGCTTGGAGAGTCTTGAATCTGTGCGGGCGTGGGCGCACAACATGCGGGAACAACCCCTTAACTGGTAGCAAGGTTGTGTTCACGCCGCAGGCTGCGCTAAGATGCGTGCTGTAGGCGACTCACCTTTTGCACAGCGATGCGGCAAAAGTTGTTTCGTACACGAGTCCCGTCATCACCTGCCAGTGATGACGGGATTCGACTTTATTTCAACTCGAGTTGTGCGGACATGACGGCAACATCAACTCGTGAGAACTCACGTCAACTCGAACACCCGTGGGCGCACGGTCGCCGCAGACACTACTCCGGCAAGCAAGACTCATGATGACAGGCGCGCGTGAGGAGATATTGGGGTCTCACGATGAGGCACATGCCACCGGTTGTTGGACGGAAACCGGGAGACTTGCATTCTAATTTTTCAAGCAGGGGTTGCCTGCATAATACTCATGCTGGCTTTGATGTCAAGCGGTATTTTCTGATGCGTCTGGACTAGTGCTTCCAGGCAAAGGTCTTGCATGGGTAATTTATTTATTTCGTGCGTCAACTCAATTTTCGCAAACAAACCCCGGCATATTCTTGTCTCAAGCTCATCTTTGCCAGATTACCTTTCTCACGTATGCTGTCTCACGGAACAATGATCGATCTGAGCCGAATCTCACAGCGGCATCTCGCTACCGAGCCATATCGATGGGCTGTCATCGACGGACTCTTTTCGCCGCGCGACGCTGCCGCTCTGGCGATGACCTTTCCGCACGACCAGTTCAAACGCTTGTCGCACTACGGCGGTGATAAAGATTCCGAGTATGAATCTCGGGAGCTGATCGGCATGGGAGCACAGGTCATATCTGCGCCCGAAGGGCTGAGCGACACATGGCGAGCGCTGGCGAACGACTTCCTGTCGCAGGACTATCGTGCGGCTATGTCTTCGTTGACCGGCTTCGACCTGAGCGCCACACCTTTGGAAGTCAATGTGTTTCACTACCCTCCCGGAGGCTTGCTCGGAGCGCACGCTGACCTGCGAGATAAGATCGTCACGCACGTCCTCTACTTCAACCAGTCGTGGAACGACGACGATGGCGGTTGCCTGACTATCCTCCGTTCATCAGACCCGCAGGATATTGTCGCGACCGTTTCGCCAGTTGTCGGCAACTCAGCTGTGCTGGTGCGCTCCGACGACTCATGGCACGCGGTCTCTCCCGTGGTGAAGAGCTGTCGCCTTTCGCGGCGCAGCCTGACGGCGACTTTTTATCATCCGGGGTCGGTGAGCACGATGTGGCCCCCCGGCGACGCCACACCGCTGCACAACTACCCGAACAGTCAACGGGGGCGTTGGCGGCAGAAGCTCACGCGGTGGCGGGATAGGCTCTGAGCAATCGCGTCAGTCGTCCGGGGTTTCAGAGACCGATGCGCCGGAGCCTCGACCGCACTGCGGACGCGTAGCGTCTGACCGCCCTTCCAACTCCAGTCTCGTCTTCCGACGAGCGCGCGCGGCGCGGCACCTCATCAACACTCGCGTCCAATCCTTCGATGGACTTCCTTTCCGACTGCAACCAACGGTGTCGGGCTTCGAGCGCGGAGGCAAGCGCCGGAGCCACGTCTCGCATCGGGCGACCGAACATCGTGCCCTCGGCGGCTGGCGGGATGGTCGCAGTGGGATCGAGCGCGCGAAGGATCGTTGCCCAGCGCTCGCGGGATTCCTCGCGCCACGCCTCGCGGCGGGATTCGAGTTCGCGCCGCACCTCGCCGCGAGCATGCCAGAGTTCGAGCGCCTTCGTCAGCAATTCTCCACGCGTGACATCGTCGTATGTGATTGCCCACCGTTCGAGCCGCGCATGAGCCAGCGCACCCTGCAACTTTATCCGGCAGTATTCGTCGCCGAAGATGCCGATGGACGGGACTGCCGCGCCCAGCCCGAAGACAATCGGGTGATAACGGCTGCTGATGACCATTGCCGCATCGCCCGTGATCCGCCTCGCCTGATCTGCATCGAGACCTGCGGCTACGACTGTTTGCGAGAGTCCGACACCATCGGCGATCAAACGTGCCTCCGTCAGGTCTGAAGGAGCAGCCGCGGACTCTCTGCCGTAGGCGTGCGGGATGAGGACGAGTTGCGCGCCCGTCGCCTCGGAGAGTTTTCGGAGCTGCGAGACGAGAGAGCCGAATAGTTCTCCTCCCGCGGCGCGGACTTGATGGTCAATCGTGACCGCGATGGTCGGCTCGCCCGAACGGGAAGACGTTGTCATGGGCGCGGGGTTCCCATCGGGAAAGAGCGCGTCATCGCTTTGATACCAAATGCGCTCCGGCGGTACGCCCAGTTCCAGCGCGAGCGCCGCCGACGGAAGCTCGCGCACGCCGACGAAACGGGCTGAGGGGAGAGTTTCAGCAAGCAGCCGACGCTCGTCATCTTCCAAACTGGGACCGATAGTCTGACCGAGGACGACGGCTGGTTTCCCAAAGTTGCGGGCGAACTGGAGGAGCGCCGCACGTTCGTAGAGGAGGTCGGGCCACGATGCAGAGAGGTTCCCGCCGCCCGACACGACGAGTCCGTCTGCGCGTGCGACGACGTCGCTCGTCGCGTCGGGCGACGCGTTCCCGCGCGCGCGACTCGTGGCATCATCCAGAAGGCGGTTGAGCAGCGCACGCCGCTTCGCACCCGCTGAAAGGTCGCGTGGGAATCCGAACGGCGCGATGGCGTTGACTCCATAGCGCGCCGCAGCCCATGTGGGATCGCGCGACACGATGGTGAAGGCGACCTCTGGAATCAACCTGCGGAAGGCGCAGAGATTCGCCTCCAGCATCGCCTCGTCGCCGATGTGTCGCGTCTCCTCGCCCCCGACATCGGCGATGACCAGCAGTCGCATAGTTGAAATCCGCTTCTGTCAGGCTCGGTCACGCATTGATTAGCGTTTTTCTGATTGCTGAATTTCTGCTCGCTGAACGATTGCGCGCCTGCTCCTGAAAAGGCGGAGCAAAAGCTCAAAAGCAGGCGACAGGTAACGGTTTTTGAAACGACCGTAACGACATACCCAGCGCCATGCTCTTGAATTGAGAATCGCGTTCAGTTGCTCTGCGGGCGTCAGTGTTGAGACCGGAGGGTTCGCCGCCGCCATGCCGAACTCACCGAGCTTCGTACCCGTGCCGGCGAGACGTTTGAGCTTCTCAGATTCGAACGGGTCGCCGAGACTTCGCCACTTGCCGGACAGACTCTGGTAGTAGAGCCTGACGCTATCTGGAATGCGCTCTCCCGTCTTGAAACATCCAAAGGTGTAGCCCCATTTGCTCGCCTCCTCATACCCGTTGCCGAGCAGCAGGTTTTTGTATTCCGCGAATAAGTCTCTCAGGTCGCGCCGGTTCGATAAACTGTGCCGCGCGACGCTGCCCGGTATGTGGCTTGAAAGGGCGTTGCTTTCCGGCGCATAGCCGCTGAAGTGAAAGAAATACAAAGGGCTGTCGTTACACATCCACGTGCCGTTCTCTCTGCTTATCCGGCGGCTGTGCAGGTTCCAGTAAGCGACGTTGTAGCCGACGCCCCTTTCGACAAAAATATTCTTGAAGAAGATGGGGACGAAGTCGATAAATTTTTGATCTACGAAGTAGCCGTTCGGTATGTCAACGACGCACTTTTTATACAATTTCAGTTTCCACCAGTTCAGAAACGATTGCGCGTTCTCGCTGGAATTGACTCCGATAAAACCCAGATTGAATTGCCCGGCTCTTAAAATGTATCCGTCGTTAGGCAGCAGGTCGTCGTCCGGGTAGTCTGCGTCTAAGTGCGGAGTAAGAACGATGTCATAAGTATCGAGCTTTTCATAAAGCGTATCCAGCGACCCTGTAACTAGAATGTCCGGGTCGAGGTAAAGCAATCTGGCGACAGATTTTTCGCGGATCAGATAATCAAGTAGTTGAGCCTTAGCCGCAGTGCACAACTCCTTAACACCATATTTGAAGCACAAGCCGCGAAGGTCTGGAATGTTCAAATCAGTCAGCT
>JAVXVR010000122.1:0-3287 GCA_032230165.1 Acidobacteriota bacterium
GTGCATCACTGATCCCGGTTGTTGACGCTCGCAGACTGTTTGAGGATGAGGTGGAACGTCGTGTTCTTCTCCAACTTGAGGTTGCCGCCCGCGAGCGAGAGCGTCGAGCCGCCGGACACGTCCGCGCCCGCCGACTGCGTGATGCGCAAGCCGGAGACAGCGCGACCGACGCCATTCGCCGCGCCGCCGACAGCATTCGTCGTTGCGCCCACAGCCTGACCCGCCGCGTTCGTCGTCGTGTCAACGACGCCGCCGACCGTCCCCGTCACGCCGCCGAGCAGACCGCCGCCTGAAGACGAGCCGCCCGCGCGTGCGCTCGAAGAGGTGCGCGCGTCCGACATGGCTTCCGTATTCTCGTCGCGCGCTTGCGTCTGTGCGCGCGCCTGTGTGATCGAGGTAATGGTCGCACTGATCGGGGCGCTCAGCGAGCCGCTCTCCAGCCGGTCGAAGACGAGGCTGATGCTCGACGCGGCGGAGCCTTGCGCGCGCTGCCGCACGTCGGTCACATGCCCGAAGAGGCGCGCGCCCTTCGCGACGACCGTGCGACCGTTCGACTTGATCGCTTCGGTCGTCTTCAGCACCATCTCGTCGCCGACGCGCGCCTTGCGCACGTCGAGCGTCTGCTGCAACTGCGCGTCGAGCCGCGCGTCCGCGAGCGCACGTAGCTCGTCGCCTTTTTGCGCCGACGCGGAGGCGTGCCCCTCTGTGCGCGCGTTCGTGCGCGAGGCTTGCGCCGGGGCAGAGGCGCAAGCCGTGAAGATCAAAGTTGCGATGAGAATAATTCTTTTCATGTTCGACCTCTCGTTCTTTTTGCGCCCGGTCGGGTGGGCGACGTTATTCAATTCAAGTGTGAGCACGCCGTGGAAGCGGAAACGTGTTCCGGCTTCTCATCATTGACTGTTGCCGCGCGCTCGTTAGTGAAAGTTTGACGCTTCGATGATAGAGAGAGCGACGCCGTGTTGGTGTTGTAATTTGATTACGATTTACTGTCGCGGAGATTAACGCGCAAAAGGTGCGCGCCCCGCGAACGTCTCGTGTGACGTTCGCGGGGCGCGGCGCATGCGCGTGAATGATCTTTTAACCGCAGCCGGGGTGCTGGCAGCTACAGCCGATCTCGTTGATGCCGGCTTTGTGCGCGTCCTCGCAGTAGCGGCTGCAATAGTCGCCGTCGGCGGGAGCCGCGCAGTCGCAAGAACTATGCTTGCACTTCTTACCTTTCTCGTCGTCAGCCATCTCGGACTCCTTTCCCTCGCGGGCGAGAGCGGTTCTGATGCGGGGGCGTTTTACGTAGGGTTCAAGTGTGACCCCGCGTGCGATAACGGTCAAGCCGCGACAACACGCGCGACTCAACGTCCGCGCGCGCAGCGCAACTTCAAGGGGCGCGGCGCACGACTATGAGCACGCGCTCCTTGCCGACGACGATGTCAATCGGGTTGTCGAGCTGCAAGGGCAGCGTCTTCCCGTTGACGTTGATCTCAAGCCGCGGCGCGGTCTCCACGCTCGCTGCGCTCGGCTGCGTCGCGCCCGTCGCCACAGTCTGCGCCGTCGCGCCCGGCGGCGCGGGCTCGTTCGGCTTGGCGATGTCTGTCGTGCGCGTCAAGAGGTTGAGCGCCGTGACGCGCCACGTCGCGGGCGCACAGGTGAGACGAAGCCCCGGCGTGTCCACCTCGGCGGATTCGCCCGGCGCGAACGCCTCGACCTTCCACAGCCCCTCGCCGCAGCGCACACCATTCGCGTCGTAGAAGGTCGCCCAGCCCGAAGCGTAGTTGTAGAACACACCGCTGCGGTTCTCGACAACGATTGAGACGTTGCGCACGGGCGCATCCACTGCCCCGGCGAGCGGCGCGGTACGCAGGCGCGCGCCGATTGCCGCGCGACCCTCGATGTCGTAGGCGGTCGCGGCTTCGGTCAGCGCGACGCGCGCCTCTTTTATCCCGCGCTCGTCGGGCGACTGCGACTGCGCGCGCGCGACGCCGAGACACACACATGCGACGAGCGCCGCGAAGAGAACAGACCTGACGACTCTTACTCTCACCTTAGTTTCTCCTTGGCTTTAATGCGGTTTGAGATTCCGCGCGACAGTGTAACCCCGCGCGACGCGAACGAGAAGACTTTCTCGACGCGGGAGGGCGCGCTTAATTGTTCCCGCGACCGACGCTCGGCTCGTCGTCGCCGCTCAAAACAGGCATGAAGTGTGCGCCGCGCGGCAACACGTAGCCGTCAGCCTTTCCTTCAACCCGCGCCAGAGCCTCTTCGATGTTGCGCGCGGGCGTCATGCGCATACGTCGCACCACGTCGTCCGGCAGACGCGAGATGAGTTGGACGCGGAAACGCTCCGCCTTGGCGAGCAGCGCCCACGCGGTCTGACCGCTGACGGCATAGTTCTCTTTCAGTCGCGCGGCGAGCGCGCGCGAATCCGTGGCGTCGAACCAGTCTATGAAGTCCGTGCGCCCCGTCCCTTCGGCGCACTCTGCGACGAGGATGATGTCGCCGCCCTCTCGGCAGGCATACGTCGCCATATCTAACGCCTTGTGCGCCTGAATCAGGTTGATGTCGTGCGGCGCGCCGCCGCAGGAAGCGATGACAACGGCGCGCTTCTCTTCGATCCTGATCGTATGTGTGTCCGCAAACTCCGCGCACGCGAGACGGTGCGCCGCGCGCCAGTCGCCCGCGTAGAGGCGCACGGCGCGACCACGCTCGTCAACGACCGTATTGATGAGAAACGAAGGCGCGACTTCCGCCGCCACGCGCTCACACTCCTCGTGGACGGCGTTGCCGTCGAGTCGCCCCGTGCCTACCCCTACGCGACGCCCGCCCGTCTCGAAGTCGAGGGCGTGCAGGTGCGTCGCCGCCACGGTGCGCGCCGAGGCGAGACCGGGGCAGACGCTCTTGCGCCCGCCCGTGAAGCCCGCGAAGTAGTGGAAGTTGATTGCGCCGGTGAGGATGACGTGCGAGTGCTCCGTGAGCGCGCGGTTAACTTCTATCGGCGTGCCGCGCTCGGTCGTGCCGAGAGAGACGTGCTGACTTGCGTCGTCCGCGTCCGCGTCAATCGTGCGGACGCGTTGCGCGATGAAGGGCGTGAGCAGCTCGCGCTTCTCCGCTTCGGTGACTTTGCGGTGGATGCCCGTGGCGAAGATGATGCGGAGGTCTGCGGGCGCGACGCCTAGAGAGATGAGACGGCGCACGAGTAGATTCACGACCTGCGCCGAGGCTGTGGCACGCGTCGCGTCCGAGACGACGATGAGCACACTCTCACCCGGCGAGAGGATGTCTTCGAGTGGCTGCGA
>JAVXVR010000183.1:0-4288 GCA_032230165.1 Acidobacteriota bacterium
AGTTGAAAGAGTCTTACGTCGCGGTGCGCGAGGGCGAGGCGTGGTTGTTCAACATGCACATTTCGCCGTATGCTTACGGCAACCGCGTCAATCACGACCCGACGCGCACGCGAAAGCTGCTGCTCCACCGCCGCGAGATCGACCGACTCGAACAGGAGTCTTCGGTCAAAGGCATGACGCTCGTCGTGACGCGCATTTATCTAAAAGGCGGGCGGGTGAAGCTTGAGATCGGCGTCGCGCGCGGCAAGAAGCTCTACGACAAGCGCGAGACGGAGATGCGCCGCACGGTCGAGCGCGAGACGCGCGCGCAGTTGAAAGAACGCAACCGTTAGGAGAGAACAATTCAGATGGAGATAAACACGAGCACCGGGCGCGTGGGCGATGCGGACGTGCAGGCTCTCGCCGTCGCGGTCTTTAAGGACGAGCAGGCGCACGAAGGTTTCTTGCAGGAGTTGGACGCCGCCTGTGGCGGTCTGATCAAGTCCGTCATCGAGTCGGGAGAGCTGAAGGGCAAGGAAGGCGAGACGGTTTACGTCCACCTCGGCGATGGGGGCGAAGGTTTGAAGGCGCGACGCGTGCTGCTCATCGGCGTCGGCGAGCGCGGCAGTTACGGGCGCGCGCAGGTGTCGCAGTTCGCCGGCACAGCCGCGCGCACCCTGCGCGCGCGAAACGTCAAGAGCGTCGGACTCGTCATGCGCGCAACAGATGGCAAGGACGAGAGCGCCGCCGCTGCTGCGGTCGAGGGCGCGCTCGTCGGTCTCTTCGAGCCGGACAAATACAGGACTGTCGATAAAGAGGAGCGCACGCTCGAACGCCTGATCGTGATCGCGCAGGGCGCGGACGCAGGGGCGCTCAAGCGCGGCGCGGAGCATGGTCGGATAGTCAGCGAGTCGGTCAACTTCACGCGCGACTTGGCGAACGAGCCGGGCGCGTACATGACGCCGACCATCATGGCTGAGCGCGCGCAGCAGATCGCCGCGGAGTTCGGACTCGAAGTGGACATACTCGACCGCGCGCGCATGGAGGGTCTCGGCATGGGATCGTTTTTGAGCGTCGCGCGTGGATCGGACGAGCCGCCCGCGCTGATCGTTTTGAAGTACAACCCGGAAGGCATGAGCAGTGGTACGGACATCAAGACGGGCGAAGCCGCGAAGGACGGCGGCGAACTGCTCGCGTTCGTCGGCAAGGGCGTGACGTTCGATTCGGGCGGTATCTCGATCAAGCCGGGCGAGAACATGGAGCTGATGAAGTACGACATGACGGGCGGCGCGACCGTGCTCGGCGTGATGCGCGCCGTCGCGCAGTTCAAGCCGCCGATGCCTCTGCTCGGCGTCGTGCCCGCGACGGAGAACTTGCCTTCGGGCAAGGCGACGAAGCCGGGCGACGTGGTGCGCGCCATGTCGGGCAAGACCATCGAGATCATCAACACCGACGCAGAGGGTCGCCTCATCCTCGCCGATGCCATCGCCTACGCGAGAAAACTCGGCGCGACGCGCGTCGTCGATCTCGCCACGCTCACCGGCGCGGTCTCAATCGCTCTCGGAGACGTGAACACCGCCGTCCTCGGAACGGATCAAGAGCTGATCGACGAGCTGATCGAATCGGGGAGAGAAGTCGGCGAAAAATTCTGGCAGTTGCCGCTCGATAAGGAATACTCGAAACAGATCAAGTCGGACATTGCCGACATCAAGAACGTCGGCGGGCGCAAGGCGGGTACGATCACGGCGGCGGCTTTCCTCAAGGAGTTTGCCGACGGCATCTCTTGGGCGCACCTCGACATCGCCGGAACCGCGTGGGGCGACGACGCGAAACCTTACCGCGCTAAAGGTCCCACCGGCATCGGCGTGCGCACGCTCCTGAACTACGTCGAGCGACGTGCGCGCGCTGTCTTACCGAAGAGTTAAGTCAGCGACCTTAGAACAGGCTGATTTAGAGAGAAACCGGGCTGTGAGCTGGCAGTCCGGTTTCTCTTTTCTGAGAGCAATTCGACGACTGCGGCAGGTGTCCACTTGCTTAGACCGACGACGCGAAGGATAACGGCTAAAAAAAGAGGGCATTTTATTTACCTCCCCTTGCAATAGGACTTGCAATTTTGAAAAGTTCTGATATTTTATCTTCCTCTGCTAGGTTCGTTGCTTGAGTTTCAGTAGCCAAAGAGATAGCGATCACCACAAAAACTGTCCTCACCCCCCTCGGTAGGTCGCACGAGGTTAAGCATCGCTTCCATCCTTTGGCGAACAACGTTGCCTACAATTCTGTCAGCTCCCTCACTGAGGCTTCGTCCCGCCTTCAAGGCGGGACGATTTTTTTGAAAAGTGTTATATTGTCGCTGACGGGTGACCCTCCCTAGACGAATGCGCCCTCTCCCGGACGGGCGCTTCCGACGCTGGCTTTTGTAGGTTTTTCGGACAAAGCGCAGTGGTTGACTATTACAAAGTTCTTGGCATCAGGCGTAGCGCCCCGGCGCGTGAGGTGAAGTCGGCTTACCGTCGCCTCGCGCGACAACTCCACCCGGACGTTAACGGCGGCTCGGAGAAGGCTTCGCGCGAGTTTGCGCTCATCGCGCTCGCCTACCGCACGCTCACAGACCCGCAGGAGCGCGCCTACTACGACGCGCAGCTCCTTCGCCGCGAAGAGGGCTTCGCGAGCGGCTCCGTCTTCCAGTCGAGCAACCCGCACGCGCGTCGCATGAGGCGCGTCGCCGTGCAGGCGCGGATGGACAAGGTCGTTGACAATTTGATTCAGGCTGAGCGGCGCGAAAACTTCGCCATGCAGCAAGCGGTCTTTACCACCGTCTCGCTCTTCCTCTCGACCTTCTTCGTCGCCCTGTTCAAGCCGCGCCTCTGGGAGTTGTTCGGCGGCATGGGTCGTGTGCTGTTGCTGGCGCTCTTCGCCGTCGGCTTGTGGCACACCGTCTCGCGCCTGCGCGCCTACTTCCAACGCTACACCTATCAGCCGCACATGGTTCACGACTCGATCACGCGCGAGCCGGAAGCGGGAAAACCTTT
Organism: Acidobacteriota bacterium; assembly: GCA_032230165.1. GTDB lineage: Bacteria > Acidobacteriota > Blastocatellia > Pyrinomonadales > Pyrinomonadaceae > JAIVGV01. The sequence continues at coordinate 3,009 of JAVXVR010000183.1, forward strand.
CACGCGGTTCGCCGCGTCGAGCTTTTTGATCCTCGGCTACGCCGCGTCGCTCGGCATGGGGCTGCTGCTCGGCGAGCAGATGAACGGCACTATCTTGAGCGCCGTGCCGGGCTTGGATTCGCACGTCCGCCCGGAGATGGTTTTCTACCCGCCCATCGCCGTCCTCATCGTTGACATGATGCACACGGTGGCTTCCAAGATCGACTAACCTCTCCCGGCGCGCACTTCAACAAATTCTTGCTCCGCGACCAGAGTCTCGTGTATATTCCGCGTCGAGCGACCACGGAGAGGTCGCGGCGTACAGACAAACTTAGGACAATCAGGCAGCTCAAAGCGCGCGAGGTTCGGGCGTGTGAAAACGCACCACCTCGCGAAGGCGCGCGTCAGGCGATGAGAATGGATTCCGCACGCTACGCGCCCGTCGAAATGAATCTCCGCCGACGCTGCGAGCGCGAACGACGAGCAGGTGAGTAGAACAGCAATTAACGCGAACACCCCACTCGCGAAAGATAGAACCAGCCGACGGCTTGCGCCGCGTCGCCGCTCGACCCCGCTGCGGAGTTGAACGCGCTTCGAGCCGTCCGGCTTCTCCCGAATGAGAGGAGCAAGTGATGGCTAAGCGAATCAACGAACGCCAGCGCCTCGCCTTCAAACTCGAATCCCTGAACGACTCGGAAGTGAAAGAAGTGCTCGACTACATTTCGATCATGGAGTCAATGCGCCGCGCCGCCAACGCGCCCGCCGCCTCATGGGAGGACGATCTCATCTCGCTGCTCGCCGACGCGCAAGAGAACCAGCGCGCGCGCCAAGCTTTCGAATGGGAGTCTGTGCGTCGTCGCGCCGAGCGCCGCGTCGCCGCCGCCATCCTGCGCGTATGAGACGAGCCGACACGCCGCCACGCAACGTCTATTTCAGCACCGCCGCCCGTGCGATCCGTTTCGCGCGCGTGCTCGTCTTCGTCCTGCTCGCCATCGCATCGCCCGCGACAGTAGGATTTGTTTCCGCCTCTGCTCAAACTAATCAACGTACGCCCGTCCAGCGCGAGATCGACAAGCAGCAGACACGACTCGCCTCCACAGAGGCAGAGGATCGACGCGATGCCGTGACGCGACTCGGAGCGATGTCGCGACCCGATGCCTCGCGTGCAGCCATCCCCGGACTCAGCGACGCCTCCCCAATCGTGCGTGCGACCACAGCGCGCGCCATACTTTCTCTTCCCGCCGAAGAAGCCGCGCGTCTGCTACTCCCCCTGCTTCGCGACAAAAAAGAGTTCGTGCGAC
>JAVXVR010000186.1:0-7005 GCA_032230165.1 Acidobacteriota bacterium
TGCCGCCGGCGGGCTACTTGCCGCTCTTCTTGCCGCCAGTGCTTGCCGTGAGCCTGCCGCCCGCCGAACCAGCCGCCGCGCCCGCGCGACTGATGATGCCGAGGATTTCGTCCTCGCGCATGATCAACAACTCCTCGCCGTCAATCTTGATTTCAGAGCTGCTGTACTTACCGAACAAGACGCGGTCGCCCTTCTTCACATCCAACGCCTGGCGCGTGCCATCTTTCCTGTACTTGCCCTCGCCGACGGCGACGACCTCGCCCTCCTGCGGCTTCTCTTTGGCGGTGTCGGGAATGATGATGCCGCCGCGTACCTGCTCGCCTTCCTCGATGCGTCGCACGATCACACGGTCGTGCAGGGGTTTGATGTTAGTAGCCATGAACGTCTCCTTTCAGATTCACTCAAAAATTAAGAGTGGTTGGATAACGGAAAAACTGTTTCGGGTTAGAACTTTTGTCAGCCTCCGGCGGCGAGTGCTAAGAACCGGGGCGCAACTTCACACGCACTGACCTCCACACGGGTGGGGCAGTCGGTTTTAGCGCTCGCTTGCCGAACGGAGAAGAATAAAGCGTGCTGTCGGGCGTTGTCAACGTGCGGCGAATCGCGCGCGGGCGGCGTGAGTTAGCGAGTCCTGCGCTTGGCGGGTCGCTTCGGGGCGGGGCGCTCTTGCGTGCGATAGGCGGCGACGCGTTTGGAGAGCGTGTTGCGGTGGATGCCAAGCGTGGAGGCGGTGCGCGAGAGGTGCTCCTTGTGCCGCGAGAGCGCCTTCTGAATGTAGAGCTTCTCAAATTCGGCGACGGCTTCGTCGAGCATGATCCGTCCGTCGAGCATTTCGTCAATCAACGCTTCGAGGCGTGCGCGCATCTGCATGGGCTTCTCCAGAGGTCTCGTGAATGAAAGTGCTAATGCCCCGCGTGTTCTACGAACGAAAGTTCAAGCGGTCAGACGTTTGTACTCGGCGAGGAAGCGCGTGCGCACGTCCGCCGAAGTGAGCAGGCTAAGCGCGCGCGCTCCCTGTGCGAGCGCGGGGGCGGTGCGCGCTTGCGTCACAGAGTTGAGGCGCACGGGAAAGGCGGTCAGCGCGAGATAGATCGCCGAGCAGACGGCGACGCCGCGCACTAAGCCGAACAGTGCGCCGAGCAGACGGTCAACCCAACCGAGCTTCGCGCGCTTGAGGCTGCCGCGCAGCAGCGCGCCCACGGCAAAACCGACCGAGACAAAGAGGCACAACAGGACGAGGAAGCCGCCCGCGTCCGCGCCCGCCTTGGTGGCGACCACGCCCAGCGAGCGCAGCCACCCGCCCGTCCACTCGTACCCTTGAGCCGCGACGACGAGACCGACCACGAGCGCGGCGGTCGCGACGAGCGCACGCACCACACCCCGCAGCGCACCCGCGACCACCGACGCGCCGACAAGCGCGATCACGATCAGATCAAAGATAGTCATGAAATAAGGTCTGGAGTCTGGAGTCGGAAGCCAAAAGCAAAAATTGGCTCGCGACTCCAGACTCACGACTCCAGACTCTTTCCCGTGAGCAGCCTGTAGGCTTCGAGGTAGCGCACGGTCGTCGCCTGTGCCACGTCGGGCGGGAGCGGCGGCGCGGGCGGTCGCTTGTCCCATTCGAGCGTTTCGAGATAGTCGCGTACGAACTGCTTGTCGAAGGAGGCTTGTGCGCGACCGGGCTCATAAGTTGCGACCGACCAGAAGCGCGAAGAGTCAGGTGTGAGGGCTTCGTCGATCAAGATGATCCGCCCGTCGCGTGCACGACCGAACTCAAATTTGGTGTCGGCGATGATGATGTCGCGCGTGCGCGCGTAAGTTTCGGCTTCGTGGTAGAGGCTGAGCGAGGTGTCGCGCAGGTAGTCGGTCACTTCGCGTCCGACGATCTCAGCCATGCGCGCCTCTGTGATATTTTCGTCGTGCCCCTCTTCGGCTTTCGTCGCGGGCGTGAAGATCGGCGCGGGCAGCTTGTCCGACTCGCGCAAAGATGGCGCGAGCTTGTGCCCGCAGACTTCGCCCGTGCGCTGGTAGTCCTTCCAGCCCGATCCGGCAAGGTAGCCGCGCACGACGCACTCGACGGGGAAAACTTCCGTGCGGCGCACGAGCATCGAGCGACGACGCAAGACTTCCCCGTGACGACGCACACGCTGCGGCATCATCTCGACTTCAGTTGTGACGAGATGGTTCGGCACGACATCGGCGAGTCGCTCGAACCAGAAGCGCGAGAGCTGCGTTAAGACCTCGCCCTTGCGTTCGATCTGCGTCGGTAGGATGCAATCGAAGGCGGAGATGCGGTCGGTGGCGACGACGAGCAGGTGCTCTTCGTCCACGATGTAAACGTCGCGCACCTTGCCGCGCCGCACGAGTTCGAGATCGCCGAGCGAAGTTTCGGTGACGGTCGCGGAGCGGGTCATTGTGATTAGCGTGTGGTCTAGAGTCTGAGTCGGGATGAAAAGGCGAAACGAGGCGAGGCGGGATTGTGCTCGCGCTCCGCGCCTTTGTCAAGAGATGTGTCGAATCGTCGGACGACGGCGTCGGCGTCGTGGCTCAGTTCGTCCTAAACCGCACAAAACCTGCGGCGGGCGGGGTAAGTTAATGCTTGAGTTTGGGGCGGTTAACCTGTTATATTCATGACTGTCAGAGGTTGCAGTCGGCGACTCTGACGCGGCTCTCCGAGACATCCCTCTACGAAGCTGCGCCGAAACATCTGCCCCGATGCCAACAAAACCCGCCGAAAGCAAAGCGAAAGGCAGCGATGCCGAGGGTGAGATTTCCGACGCCCCGGAGCGCAAGCTGAGTCTGCTCGTCATCGAAGACGACGAGAACATCTCGACGGTCATTCGCGAGTATTTCACGCGCACGGGCTACGAAGTGCGCACGGCTGAGGACGGGGCGATGGGCGTGCAAGCAGCTTTGCAGGACAGACCCGACGCCGTCGTGCTCGATCTGATGCTGCCGAAGATGGACGGGCTCGCCGTCTGTCGCGAGCTGCGCGAGAAAGCTCCGTACCTTCCGATCCTGATGCTCACCGCCAAGGATAACGAGATTGACAAAGTCCTCGGACTCGAAATGGGAGCCGATGACTACATCACCAAGCCATTCTCTTTGCGCGAGCTTGAGGCAAGACTCAAGAGCGTGCTCCGCCGGGCGCAAGCTGCGTCGCGCACGGAGACAGGGGGCGACGAAGCCCCGGTCGTGCGCGGCAAACTACGCATCGATCCGGCGAAGCGCGAGGTGACGGTCGGAGATCGACTCGTCGAACTCACGCCCAAGGAGTTCGAGTTGCTGCGACTGTTTGCGTCCAACCCCGGTCGCGTCTTCCCGCGAAAGTACCTCCTGGAGAAAATCTGGGACTACTCCTACGAGGGCTACGACCGCACCATCGACTCGCACATCAACCGCCTGCGCGCCAAGATCGAGGACAACCCCGAAAACCCGCAGATGGTCTTGACCGTGTGGGGCATCGGCTACAAGTTCAGCGACGATCAACGCTAGACCCGCCCCAAAATGATCGTCGCCTCTCTCCGCGAACGCGTCGAAGAGACCAAACTCAAGCAAGGTCTGACGGCGCTCCCAAGCTAATCATCGAAACTCGCTTCGAGCGACGCGGCTCTTCGCACCGACCACCTCACGCGAACAGCCCAACCGCCAGCTCCGGCTCGAAGCCCTCCACCGTCTGACGCCAGCGCCCCTATCCCATGAGGTAGAAGTAATGCGTGAACTGAAAACGATCTTTATGAAACTGGCGCGCACGCCGCTCGCCCTCGTCGCGCTCGCGCTCTTCGTCGCAGCCTTCCCGTGGCTCGCCACACGCGCGCAGCGCTCGTCGAAAGAGCCGGAGATTAACGTCACCGGCGTGACAGAGCGATCTACGGGCGGCGGCGAGGTCGTCTCGATCACGGCGGACGCGCCTCTGAGCCGCGCGCAGACGTGGCAGGACGAAGAGGGCTTCCACGTCGTCGGCTACAAGTGGAACGGCGCGTTCGCGGGAGCGCCGCGCGGCGTCAAGGTGCGCCGCGTCGGCAACTCTCTCGAACTCGTTGTGCCCACCCGACCCGGCGCGAGCGTGACGGTGCAGCCGCGCGCCAACGCCCTCGATCTCGTCGTGAGCGGCGGCACGCGCGTCGCCATGTCGGAAGCGGAGTCGAATCTTTCTGCCCGGCAACAGCGCACGTCCGCAACGCGCGAGCCGCAAAAAGTTAGTGAGCGCTACGCCGCCACCAAGCCGGTGAGCCGTCAGGCAAACGTCGTCGCGATGAAGGAGCGATCAACCGCCAAGGATCGTTCAGCCGCGTCGGCGAAACAGTTGTTCTCTGCCGCTTCGAGGGTCGCGAGCACGCAGCAGACTGCCGATGCACGTCATCAGACGCAGACGCCGCCCGCGACGCAAGCGTCGAAGCTCGCGCAGAAAGCGAACCAGCCGCCCGTGCAAGTGAAGGGCGACGGGCAAACGAAGTCTGATCAAAAGCAGAAGTCTGATCAAACGAACAGCCAGCAGAGCACGGGCGCGCAAGCGGCATCCGTCACGAGTGCGGCGGTGAACGCCGCAAATCCAGTCGCGCCCGTTGCCGATGCTCCGGCGACGACCGCGCCCGAACCGGCACAGGAAGCCGCGCAGGTCTCCGCCACGCCTCTGCTCGCCGACGCCGAGCAACCCGATGAAGGAGGCTCTTGGTTCACCTCTGTCATGGTGCTCGTCGCGTTCCTCTGCGCGGGGGTGGCTGTCTTCATCTACGTCTCCAACAGGCAGTCAAACGTCACGAAGCTTTCGGCGGGCGGCAAGGTCGCCGATAAGGGCGAGACCGCATCGAAGAAATCCAAGTCAGTGCAAGTCGTGAAGACGACGAATGCGAAGGCTTCGGTCTCGCTCGATGAAGTTGCACAGGGGATGAGCGCGCGCCCGACTGCGCCGGGCGGCGCGCTCGTCAAGCACGAGGTCAATCAAGCCGCGCCGACCATCGTATCCGCGCCGACCATGCTGTTCGGCGCGTTCCGCATCGATCAGGAAGTGGATAAACTCTTGCGTGGGACGGCGCACACCATCGAGGTGCTCGCCTCGCGCGCGAGCGACGACCGTCGCGCCGTCGAAGCGTCGCTCTTGAAGGCTCTCAACTCGCCGGAACTATCGGAGGCTGAGCGCGCGCGTGCGCGCACGGCGCTCGAAGAGTACGGTTTCGTCGCGCGGCAGAGCGCGGCGGTGCTGCTCGCGCCCGACGCCTACGGTCGCTCGGCGGCGGCGCGCACGCTCGGTCAAGTTAAATCTCCCGCTTCGCTGCCGTTTCTGCTCGAAGCGCTCTACGACTCGGATATGATTGTGCGCACCGAAGCGGTCGCGAGTCTGGGCACGCTGGGTCTGCCGCGAGCCATCGGCGCGCTGCTCGATACGGCGCGCCGCCACGCCGACATTCCCGCTTCACTTCTCAGTCGCGCGCTCAACGCCTGCTCGGTCGAGCCGTTCGACTTCGGAGACGACCTCACGCTCACGGGCGGTTCGTTCGACGGCGAGATCACTGCGCTCGAACCTGTCCCCGCGTTCGATCAACTCCCCGAATGGCTCGAAGACGAGACGCTCACCGACGCGCTCGAACGTTTTGAGAGCACGGACGTGGAGGCGCGCATCGCCGCCGCGCAGCAGCTCTCGCAGTTTCAGGTTATGCGCGCCGTGGAGGCGCTCGCGGCGATGGCTACGCAGGACGCGGATGCTTCGGTGCGCGCCACCGCCGTCACGAGCCTCGGTCTCATCAATCACGAGTCGGTCTTCGCCTCGATCCTGATCGCCATGGCTGACGAGTCGCGCGAGGTACGGGCGGCGGCGGCACGTGCCCTCTCGCGACTCGACTTCGATCGTGCCGACGCCTACGTCCGCGTGTTGGAGACGGCGGACGACGCGACCATGCGCCGCACCGCCGAGGCTTGCGTCACGGCGGGACTCGCGCGGCAGGCGATGGATCGTCTGGCGAGCGATGATCGCCGACAGGCATACGAGGCGTTCTCGCTGCTCTCGCTCGTCGCGCGCGGCGGGCAGACCGACGTGATCATGCACGTCGTCAAAGGTCATCCCGATGTGAACGTGCGACTTGCCGCCGCGCGCCTGCTCGCGCTTCAGGGCGACGAGGAGGTGAGCAACCGGCTGCGCCGCATCGCGATGGAGGGCAACACGCCGGAGAAGCTGCGCGAGGCGATCCTCGAAGTTTGCGAGCGGCGTGGGCAGAGGGGGATAGACAGCGTGTCGCGGGAAGATGAGGATGCCGAATCGTTGAGAAATGAGGGTGACAAGAGCGTTCACCCTATTGCATAATCACGGCGTCAACCCGGACCTAGTCAGCCCGACTTGCCCTCTGGCTCCGCGATTCAGATGCTTCAACCTAATCCGATGTCCCACGCTCAAAAACTCTCTCGCGGGCGCGTGCTCTCGGCGCTCATCGTTTGCGCGTGTCTCGCGGCGGCGCTCGTCGCAACGGGCGCGCGCGCGCAGCAGCCTCCGACGAACTCAAACTCCGTCAAGCCGCGCACGAAGCGCATCACGCCGCTCAAGTCGTCCGACTCTTCGCAAGGGTCGCGCGTCACGATCACTTCCGACGGCGAGCTGAGCGACTATTCGGCTTACCGTAGCGGCGACCGCTTCGTCGTCGTCATCCCGCAGGCGCAGGGCGGCGGCGACTCAGGCGTGCGCGGTCGCGGCTTCGAGGGCGCGCAGGTCTCCCGGCGCGGCAACGATCTCGTTTACACCTTCAAGCTCGAACCCGGCGCGACCGCCAAGGTCAACCAACGCTTCAACCGGCTCGACGTGCAGTTCACCTCGAAGCAGGCGGGCGCGAACGCTTCGCCCGCCGCGACGCCGCGCACGCCGCCCGAAGTCTCAGGCATCAAGCCCGCCAACGCGACGCCGACTCCGGCGAACGCGCGCGTGAACACGAATGCCGCGACGAACCAGACGCCGCTGGTTGTGCCGCCCACGAGCGCGGCGACGACCAACCCGAATCAAGCAACGCCTTCTCTCTCGAC
>JAVXVR010000194.1:0-10503 GCA_032230165.1 Acidobacteriota bacterium
CCGTCAATCCTTCAGTGTGGGCACACCCCTCGCGAAGCTCACGCCGTACTAGATCACGCCGCGCAGGAAATGGTACAACAGCGTCTCGGCAAAGAAGACCCCGGGTGAAATCGTCGGCTGACGTAGATTGATCTTCTCACCAAGCAGTTATGAAAAAAACTCAGACGCACATCGCCTTCTATCGCGCGCTCCTCGCGCTGCTCGTCATTTGCTCAACGCTCACGCGACCCGCCCCGACGCGCGCGCAAAACGAGACGAAGCGGCGCGGCGTGACGGCGGAAGACTATTTCTCGTTCGAGTTCGCGGGCGACCCGCAGCTCTCGCCCGACGGCAAGTGGGTCGCCTACGTCGTGACGACGATTGATCAGAGACAGAACCGCCGCGTCTCAAACATCTGGCTCGCGGGCGTGGACGGCAGTCGCGCGCCGCGACAGTTCACGGCGAGTCCGCAATCGTCGAACTCGCCGCGCTGGTCGCCCGACGGACAATGGCTCGCCTTCCTCTCCGCGCGCCCCGACGCGGCAGGCGGTTCGCCGTCGTCATCAGGCTCGACAACTTCTCCTTCATCGTCGCCCGCGCCGCAAGGCTCGCCCACAACCGGCGCGTCGAGCGTGCCGACTGCAACACAGACGCCGATGCCTTCGTCGAATCCGGCTGGCTCGCCGCCCACGCCGACGACACCCGGAGTCTCAAGCGCGCAGGCGACGGCGAGCGTGCCGGAGACCCCGCGCACGCAGGTTTACGTGCTGCCACTCGACGGCGGCGAGGCGCGGCGCGTGACGAACTTGAAGAACGGCGTGTCGAACATTCAATGGTCGCCGGACGGGACGCGCCTCGCGGTCTTGAGCCGCACGGGCGCAAGCGACGCACGCGCGCCTTCGTCTGATGTGCGCCACTACAAGCACCCATCCTACAAGTTCAACGACACGGGCTGGTTCGACGACAAGCGCAGCCACGTCTTCGTCGTTGACGTGGCGACGGGCGCGGCAAAACAGATCACTTCCGGCGACGACTGGAACGACACAGACCCGCAGTGGTCGCCCGACGGGCGAAAGATCGCGTTCGTCTCCGACCGTACGGGCAAAGCCTTCGACGAGAGCCGCAACACGGACGTTTTCGTCATCAACGCCGACGGCACGGGCGCGCTCACGAAAATTTCGGATCACGATGAAGAGGATGCAAGCCCGCGCTTCTCACCCGACGGAAAATGGATCGCCTTCACCGGCACGATCCATGAACGCGATCACCCGAAAATCTGGCTCGCACCCGCGCAGGGCGGCGCGCCTTCGCAACTCGCCACACGCTCGCTCGATCTCATCCCCTCAAATCTCACTTGGGCGGAAGACGCGCGCGCCATCTACTTCGAGGCGGGCGTTAAAGGCGAATACCAACTCTTCCGCATCGATGGCGCGTCGGGTGAAGTCAAACAAGTGACGGCGGGCGGGCGCGCCGTGCACAATGTGGACATCAACGACCACGCACGCGAGATGGTCTATACCGCGAACGACTTCAAACACCTCGACGACGTTTACGTCGCAGACCTCGCGGGGCGCAATGAGCGACAGCTCACGCACCTCAATCAAAAGTTGTGGTCGCAGTTGCAGCTTCAAGACGTAGAGCGGTTCACTTTCAAGAGCGCGGACGATTGGGACGTTGATGGCTTCCTCGTCAAGCCCGTGGGTTGGCAGGAAGGGAAGAAGTACCCGTTAATCCTGAGCGTCCACGGCGGACCCGCAGGGCAGTACGGCGTGGACTGGTATCACGAGTTTCAGGTCTATGCGGCGCGGGGGTGGGCTGTTCTTTTCACGAACCCGCGCGGCTCGACAGGCTACGGGCAGAAGTTCGAGCGCGGCATAGAGGGCGAGTGGGGCGGCAAGGACTACACGGACGTGATGAACGGCGTCGAAGCCGCGCTTGCTAAGTATCCCTGGATTGATCGAGACCGACTCGGCGTGACGGGCGGCAGTTACGGCGGCTTCATGACGAACTGGATCGTCGGTCACACGAACATCTTCAAAGCCGCCGTCAGCTTGCGCAGCGTCTCCGACTTCATCTCGGATGAGGGCACGCGCGACGGCGCATACGGGCACACGCCCGACTTCGGCGGCGACCTGTTCGAGCGATTTGATCTCTACTGGGATCGCTCGCCGCTCAAGTACGCCAAGAATGTTAAGACGCCGATCCTCATACTCCATTCCGACAACGACTACCGCGTGCCCTTGGAGCAGGGCGAGCAGTGGTTTCGCGCCTTGCAGCACTACGGCGTGACTTCCGAACTTGTCATCTTCCCCCGCGAGAATCACAACCTCACGCGCACGGGCGAGCCGAAGCATCTGGTCGAAAGTCTCAACTGGCAAATCTACTGGTTCGACCGTTATCTGAACGGCAACGCGGCAGCCGTTCCGCCCGACGCGAGATAGAAGTGCTGAGTACTGAGTACTGAGTAACTGATGGCGCGCCCTGAATCTTACCCGGACGGATTTTCGATTCCTCGCAGGTAACATTCAGGGCGCGCGTCTTTATTCCGGACTCACCCCGCCTTTGCCGAAATCCGAGCCGGGTACAACATACTGCGTGCCGGGCACTACCCATACTCATCATTTTGTGGTAGATTCCGCCCCGAATAATTTTGCTGCTTAGCTTTGCGAGACCCCTGCCGTGATCCGAACCGTGACAAAGCCGCTCTCATCCGTCGTCTTCTCTCTCCTCGTCGCCTGCGGCGCGGCACACGGTCAAGTCAATCGTCCCCACTCTGAAAACAAACGACGCGCGACGAGCGCGCCGCTCGTCTTTCTCGACAGCACGCGGGAGCGCGACGGTCTGAAAGGTCCCGTGCGCCGCGTCGAGACCGAGGTCGTCCGTGTGCGCGTGACAGAGGGCAAGTCGGTTGAGGAGTCGCGCTTGCTCCTCGAGCGCACGCTCTACGACGAGCGCGGGCGGCGCGTGGAGAACGAGACCTACCCCGTCGTCGGCACGCCCACGGGGCAGGAGGTTCACAGGTACGACGCGCGTGGCAATCTCGCCGAAACCATCGTCCGCGATCCGCGCGGCGCGACGCTGAGCCGAACCGTCTATGAGTATGAGTTCGATGCCTACGGCAACTGGGTGAAGATGACCGCCTCGGTCGCCGTCGTCAACGCGGGCAAGACTGGCTTCGAGCCCTGCGAGATCACGAACCGGAAGATCATCTACTATCAAACCGCCGAGAGCGGCGGCGCGAAAACGCCGGACGGCGCGGGCGTCGCCGCCGCAGACGTGCCGACGACGAACGAGGAGCAACGCGGGGTACATGCTGAGGGCGAGAGCCCGCGTGCACCTGCGCGCGCGGGCGGCGAGAGCTTGCGGAAGATTTCGCGTGCAGAGGGCGAGAGTTCGCACGCGACTTCGCACGCCGCGGTCGCGAAAGTGCCTGAGGTGTACGTCGGCACGCTCAACGACCGCGCCACGTCTCTCCCGAGACCGACGTTCACGGTCGCGTTGAAGCGGCTCGAAACTCCGGTCACGGTGTCGGTCGAAGTCGTCGTCGATCCGACGGGGCGCGTCGTCGAGGCGAAGGCGCAGAACGGTTCGCCAGCGCTGCGCGAAGCGGCGGAGAGCGCGGCGCGACGCGCGACGTTCTTACCCTTCTATGTCGAGGGTCGCCCGGTCAGGGCGAAGGGCTGGCTCAATTACGGCTTCCTCTTTTCGCCGTGAGTCGAGGCGTCGTAGTTTTCGCGATCAGTTAAGCCGAGCGGTTTGAAATCGTAGAACAGTTGGGGAAGTGGAAATTGGAAAACGTAGAGCGCACACAGTTCGTGGTCTTAACCGGGCATCTGGACGACCGCCCTCTGCCCGACATCATCAGGACGCTGCGCGCGCAGCGTAAGTCGGGTCGCTTGCAGGTCGAATACCCGGATGCGCCCGGCGCATTCTTCTTCGAAGACGGTCAACTCGTTGACGCGCAGATGGGAGCCTTGCGCGGCGTCGAGGCGATCTACGCCGCGCTCTCGATGCGCGGCGCGTCATTCAACTTCAATCCGCTGGTGCGCCCGCCTGAGCGCAGCATCGACCGGCAGGGACAGAAGTTCATCAGCGATCTGGTGGAAACACCGCGCCGCGAAAATCTCTCAGAGATCAGAGTCGCGGGCAGCGAGTTGCGCGCGGCGCCGGCTGCCGCGCCGCAGTTGCAGCCCGCGACTGCGGCGTTGCCGCCCGCGCCGCAGAACGCGCTGGTGCGTCTTGAGCCGACCGCCGCCGCAGAGTTGACCGCGCCTCTGGAAGCGCGACTCACGGCGGTCGAATCGGCAATCGCCAACACCGCGCGCCGCTTCTCGCGCGAGCGTCTGATCTATGCGGTCGTCATCAGCTTCCTCGTCGGTCTGACGGTGGTCACGGCGCTGCAAGCCATCTTCGGTCGCTGGCGCGACGAGCGCGCGTCCGCGATTGCAAGCGCGCCCGCGAACACCAAACCCGAATCGAGTAACGCGACGAGCGCGACGAGTACGACGGGTGCGACGAGCGCGACGGGCGCGACGGAAGTTGCCACTAAGGATGACGCGGGTGCGGCGACGCAGGCGTCGGGCGCGGCGACTCCGAACGCGAGTCAGGAAAAGGCTGGTGGCAACGTCGTCGAGATTTCGCGCGCGGCTGTGTTGCAGGCATTGGGCGCGACGAAGAAGGAAAGGTCTTCCGCGTCGAAACAGTTGCTCGCGCTGAACGCGGCGGCGGCGCGAGAAGCGCGAAAGACCAACAGTGAGTCTGCGCCCGGCAGCTACGTCGTACACGTCTTGATGGAAGTGAAGGACGGGCGCGTGACGCAGGCGCGCGTCTTGAACCCGCGAGCGGGCGCAGGCGCTTACGAGGCGCTCGCGCTGAGGATGGCGCGGCAGCGTCGCTACCCGGACAACTTCACCGGCGGCGACACGCTGAAGGTCAGAGTCAATCCCTAAGATGACAAGCACGTGCAGCGACGGCGACTCGCGCGCGCGGACATGGTACACGCGGAAGACGACGTGAGATGCTTTTCATCCAGAGCAACGATCTGGCGCTCTGCCTAAGCGAGGGCGAACGCCTGCGCCTGCTCGACGCGCTCGCGTCGAGAGGACACGCGCCGCTCGTCCGCACGGCGCGTCGCCGCACGTTCGAACTGCTCGCGCCGGAAGGCGAAGCGGCTGCGGCTGACGGGTTCGCCGCCGCGCTTGAAAGACAGTGCGCCGCGCGCCGCGAGTCTATGCCGGGTGGCGGCGCGTACACGCCGGGCGATCTCTTCTCGACAAACGATTGCGTCTTCTTCGTCGTCTTCGGCGCGCGCGCCGCAGAGGGCGTGAGCGCAGGTATCGTCTATAGCGTCGAGACGGCGGAGCCTCTCGCCAATCTCGAACGCTTCTGCCGCGACGTGCGCGAGTCGCTCGTCCGTGTCGAAAGAAGCGACGACGAAAAAAGCAGCGTCGAACGAAGTGGCGATGACGCGGCGACAGATACAGAGAACGCGCGTGATGCTTCGCACGATCTGCCCGGCTGGAAGACACACGCCGCCGCTTCGTCGCATGGACTCGCGCGCTTCATCGCCATCCAGCCGACGGATTTCGCCGTCGCCGCGAAGTGCAAGGGCGGCGCGCGCGAATTCATGCACGCCACGGAGTTGATGGAGAATCAAGCGGTGCGACTGTTCTTGCGCCGCGTGCAGGAGCTGCGGCGCGAGGGCTACACGCCGCGCCGCCTGCTGGCGGAGGCGGGCGCGGCGGGCAACGTTTCGGTCGAGCGGATGCTCGACGCAGGACTCCTTGAGCGCGAGCTGCGCGTGAGTTGTCGCAAGTCGGGTCATGCTCTCTTCGATCTGCCCTCGCCCGACTCGCTCGCGGCGATCACGATCAGTCGCGCGAAGTGCAGCCTGTGCGCCGCGCCCATCGCCGACGAGGTGGTCGAAGAAGCGATCAACCCGACGTGGCTCGCCGTCACGCTGCTCGAAGACGGCACGTGGCTGAGCAATCGCGTCTATAAGCTCATACGCGCGCTCGGCGTGCCCGACAGCGAGATCGCCACGGGTCCCGCCTCGCCGCACGGCGAGTCGTACATCGCGGCGGAGGTGTGCGGTAACTCTTTTCTGTTCGTCACACGCGACGGCGATCTGACGCCAGCCTTTGCGCGCCGCGTCGTCGAGACGGTGGCGGAGACAGAGGCGACGCACCTCGTCGTCATCACGACGCGGAGCGTCGAGGAAGAGGGACGGCTGCGGCTCTACGAGTATGCCTGGCGGCGCGCGCGAGACGGCGAGGACTTAAGTATCGCGCTCGTCGAAGGGCTGGGCGCGGCGCGACGAGAGATCGAACGCGCCTTCGAGCGCGCGATTCATCACGAGCTGTCGCGCCGGCTCTTCACGCTCGACGCCGCGCTCGGCTTCGGCGCAAGCGACTTCGTGCTCGACTGGTTCAAGCTGGCGTCGGCGAAGGGCAGACAGGCGCGCGCGCTCATGCCGCTCTTCTCCGATCTCGACCAGCGCGTCGCGTCTTGACGCGGTCGCGGGCGTAGCTTGCGGCGAGTTACGCCCCATGTGCAGCCGTGTGCTCGTGCTGGTTCAAGTGAGTTGACGGGCGCGGGCGGGAATTTACAAACGGCGATGAGTTATTCCGCTTTTCGCTCGCGATAGACGGGCTCGAGCGTGCGTGTGGTGTGTTCGGTGACGCTCGGCATGTGTTCGGGCAGCGAGCGCGCCTGTGCCGCGTCAAGCTCTTTCGTCGCTTGCCCCTTCGATAGTGCAGTCTCGCCTGTTTCTTCATCGCCGCGCTTGCGACGCAGTAGCCGCCAAACGAGCACGCCTTCGACCAGAATCATGATCAGAAAGCTCAGCAACGTGAAAGCGAGAATCTGCCCGACATTTAAGTCGAGCACGGCTTTCATCACTCCCATGAGAACCGTGATGGCTAGAAGTCCGACGACGAAGAGCCCGACCATCGCCGAAATAATTAGAGACTCAGCCCTCAGCTCTGTTGTTTTGACGAGGCTCTCGCCTTTCTCCCCGCCCAGGCTTCCCCCGCAGTAATTACAGTAGCTCAAGCCCCGCGTCACGACCGCAGCACAGGTTGGACAATACAAGTTCTTATACCCCCATCACGACCTTACGAGATCGCGCGTCGCTAAGTTCACCACATGCTTCCCAGGCAAGAGGCGAGTGCCTAACGCCCGGCATCAGCGGCGAGCGCCAGCGCAACGTCCATGAGAGGGGCGCTGTGGCGCGAGTCCGCTGCATGTCGTTGTTAGACATCGCCTGCGGTATAACGCGAACAGGTTTTTTATCCTGCTCCCGCTCAATGTTAGGTAAGCCATCCTTGGCTATCAGGCGAACCTTATCAACTTCATCCTTCACCCAACGCAAGTGTTCAGTTCTTGAGCATATACTCGTTGATAGAGAAGGTAACTTTTTGTTGAATTTGTCTGCCTCCGCTTTTAATCGAATTTCCTGCGTCCAACTCTCTTTTGGTAATTTAGCTTCAGCATCAGATAGCGATGGTTGCCTTTTGTCTGCGTACACGAGATAGCTCTCGCCCAATCTAAAGTTGACGCCGCAAGTTGCGCCCCCGTCATATAGAGAGGTGAGGACATCGACTGTTTTGGTCGTCATGCCCTTGAACGCTTCGACGACTTCCAGCGTCACGCTTCGCGCCTTATACACCGATTTCTCCCATCTTGGTGTCTTAAGCAATTCAAGTGTTCCTGACTCTTTCATTAATAAACCAACGCTCGCCTCTTTCACGGAAGTAATTTTGATTACTTTGCCAACGAATACAACATCCGCTCCCGCAAACGCACCTTCCACGCTGGTGATACCGCACATACAAGCGCAAGCCGTTTGAGTGAAGCCCAATACAATGGTAAGCGCGCAAATTGTGACAAGAGATTTCTTAAGCATACTCAGACCTTTCTAAAACGTTGCCATACCGAAAGATGCTTAACTACTGTATCACCGGCAGGGCGCAGTATATCTCCACTTTCAACGTGAGAGATGGCGTGCGCAGTTGGTGAAGAAGTTGACCGGACTGTGATGGGCTCAGGGCTCGCGCAGGTCGCGCCCGGTCATCTCTGTGGGCTTGTCTATGCCGAGCAGTCCGAGCATCGTCGGGGCAACGTCTTCGAGCCCGCCGCCTTCACGCAAACGTGCGCCGCGCGCGGCTTCGTCTATGACGAGGAAGGGGATGGGGTTCGTCGTGTGCGCCGTGTGCGGCTCGCC
The DNA here is from genome assembly GCA_032230165.1 of Acidobacteriota bacterium. Lineage (GTDB taxonomy): Bacteria > Acidobacteriota > Blastocatellia > Pyrinomonadales > Pyrinomonadaceae > JAIVGV01. Next base: position 8,204 of record JAVXVR010000194.1, read on the forward strand.
CGTGTGTGGGTCAATCATCTGCTCGCAGTTGCCGTGATCCGCCGTGATGATGAAGCGTCCGCGCGCAGACCCTAGAGCCTGCGTGATGCGCCCCAGACAGTTGTCCACGTGCTGCAACGCCTCGATGGTCTTGGCGAGATTGCCTGTGTGCCCGACCATGTCGGGGTTGGCGAAGTTGATGATGAAGGCGTCGGTCTCACGCGCGGCGATGGCGCGCAGGATTTCGTCTGTGAGCGGGTAGGCGGACATTTCGGGCGCGAGGTCGTAGGTCGCGACCTTCGGCGAGGGCACGAGCAGACGCCGCTCGTAAGGGAACTCGCGCTCCGTGCCGCCGTTGAAAAAATATGTGACGTGCGCATACTTCTCCGTCTCCGCCATCCTGTAATTTCTCACACCCAACCCGGCGAAGACTTCCGCCAAAATGTTCACGGGCTGCGTGGGCGGAAAGGCGACGGGCAGCGGATACGTCTTGTCGTAAACCGCGAAGCAGACGAAGTGCGTGTGCGGTCTACCGGGCACGGGGAAGGCGTCGAAGCCGGGCACGGCGAGCGCGCTGGTGATCTCTCTCGCGCGGTCGGCGCGGAAGTTGAAGAAGATGACTGAATCGCCGTCGGCAATCGTCGCCACGGGCTCGCCTGTGTCGCGCGTGACGACGACGGGCTCGACGAACTCGTCCGTTATGCCGTGCTCATAAGACCGTCTGATCGCCTCGACCGGATCGGTCGCACGTTCGCCCTTGCCTTGCACTAACAGCTTGTACGCGCGCTCTGTGCGTTCCCAGCGCTTGTCGCGATCCATCGCGTAGTAGCGCCCGCAGAGCGAGGCGACTTCGCCGACGCCGATCTCCCGGCACTTCGCTTGCATCGCCGCGACGTATCGCTCGGCGGAAGACGGCGGCGTGTCGCGCCCGTCTAAGAAGCAGTGGACGAAGACGCGCCGAAGCCCGCGCGACGCAGCAAAGCGCAGCAGCGCGTAGGCGTGCTCTTGCGACGAATGCACGAGCCCGTCAGACGTGAGACCCATCAAGTGCAGCGCGCGTTCGTGCGTGAGCGCGCTATCGAGCGCGGCGTTCAGAGCAAGGTTGTGTGAGAACTCGCCCGACGTGATCTCGTAGTTGATCCGCTCAAGGTCTGTGCGCACGACGCGCCCCGCGCCCATGCACAGGTGACCGACGTTTGAGTTGCCCATCACGCCCGCGGGCAGTCCGACGCACTCGCCCGACGCCTCAATCAGAGTGTGCGGATACTTCTCTAACAACTCGTGATAGACAGGCATCTGCGCCAGCGCGACGGCGTTGCCCTCACGCCCCGCGCTGTAGCCGAAGCCGTCGAGGATGATGAGCGCGAGCGGTCCCTGTTTGTCCGCCACTTCTTATTCTCCCCTAAGTCGAGTCTGGTAACCGTCCGGCGGTCAGCGCGTCTCAAGTACAAGTTCCATGCTCAGAAGATGGAGCATCTCCGCCGCGTTCGGTAATAGCCGGACACTACCCTTCGGGACTTTGCATCGGCAGACTATCTTTATGTCCGACTGCTGCTGAAGATTCTTCAAATGCTTCCGTCGAAGATTAAGTATGCCCCACAGCCAAACGAGGTGATCGTTTAGCGGGAGCGAAGGGTCAAGCGGCGAGCGGATGACAATGTCGCCGCGCTCGATGACGGCGAACGGCAGGCGCAGCCGTTCGAGTATGTACTCCTTGCTCTCCGAGATGCCGGTTATGCGTACTTCGGCGGAAGTCATAAGCTGCTGTACCGAGTAGTTTCCTAGCCTACTTATTGGCGGCGCGCGCCTTCTTCGTGCTGCGCTTGCCACGGTTCGGCTTATTCGTCGCGGCGAAACACTCTCCGAGTTGATAGAACGCCGACGCGCCGGGGTAGCGCGCCGCGCCGCGCAGGTCTTCCTCGATGCGAAGGAGCTGGTTGTACTTGGCGACGCGGTCGGTGCGCGACAGGCTACCCGTTTTGATCTGCCCGGCGTTGGTGGCGACGGCGAGGTCTGCGATGAAGGTGTCTTCCGTTTCGCCCGAACGGTGCGAGATGATGGCGGTGCGCCCGGCGTTGCGCGCAAGCTCTATCGCGTCGAGTGTTTCAGTGAGCGTGCCGATCTGGTTGACCTTGATCAAGATCGAGTTTGCCACGCCGCGCTCGATGCCACGACGCAAGAACTCCGTGTTCGTCACGAAGAGATCGTCGCCGACGAGTTGGACGCGCGCGCCCACTTCGTCGGTTAAAAACTTCCAGCCGTCCCAGTCGTTATCAGCCATGCCGTCCACGACCCAGATGATCGGGTACTGCTCGACCCAC
>JAVXVR010000241.1:0-6229 GCA_032230165.1 Acidobacteriota bacterium
CTGCATAACGCCCTTCGCCCAGCGACGCTGCTGCGCTTTGAAGGCGTTGATCTCGACGGGACTCTCTGCGGGCGCGTCTTCGTCGAGCAAATAGACGAACCGCCAGCCCATGCGCTGCGCGCGGAAACTCAAGTCCGTGTCTTCCGTCAAAGTGTCGTGCTGCCAGCCGCCTGAAAGCTCAATCGCGCGACGACGCCAGATGCCCGCCGTGCCGTTGAAGTTGAAGAAGCCGCCCGTGCGGTTGCGAACCGTCTGCTCGACGACGAAGTGACCGTCGAGCATGATCGTCTGAAGGCGCGTCAGCAGATTGTAAGAGCCGTTGATGTGCGACCAGCGCATCTGCGCGCAGCCCACCCCCTCGTCTGTGAAGAAGTGTACGAGCTTGCGCAGGCAGTCGGGCTTGGGCACGAAGTCGGCGTCGAAGATGGCGAGCAGTTCGCCCTTCGCCGTCTTCAAGCCGTTCTCAAGCGCGCCCGCCTTGAAGCCCGTCCGATCCGTGCGGTGGATGTAAGTGATGTCGAAGCCCTCGCGCCGGTAGCTCTCCACGGTCGCGCGTGCGAGCGAGACGGTCTCGTCGGTCGAATCGTCCAAGACCTGAATCTCAAGCCTCTCGCGCGGGTAGTCGAACGAGGTGACGGCGGCGAGCAGGCGCTCGACGACGTACAGCTCGTTGAAGAGCGGGAGCTGGACGGTGATGCGCGGCAAGCCTTCGTCGGCGAAGCGCGCTTTGGGCGTGGGCTGGAAGCGGCGGTAACGCCAGAAGTCTATGACCTGCTTGATGCGGTACGCGCCGTAGATGGCGAGCACGCCGAGGATCGTGAAGTAGAGGATGAGAACGAACCAGTCGAAAGTGTCGAGTCGGTAGAGCGTGCTGATGTTCGATTGCGTGCGCCAGTACCAGTCCTCTATGAACAGGCGTTGAATCTCGTCGAACTCGAACTTAAGCTGTTCGTAGCTCTTCTCGACATGCTCTGCTAGAAAAAACATTGCGATCCTTACAACTCCGACACCGAACGATCACCGCGCCGAGCCTCGCGCCCGCCGCACACGAAACGAGCAGCGTCCTTCCTTGCGACGAAGGACGCTGCCCCGTTTCGACGAGTAGGCATTTTACCCGATGCGCGCCCGGTCTTCAAAGACGCGCGAGCGGCGAGCGGGGCTTCCCGTCACATCGGGGAAGCCTCGCACGCCGATCACTTGCCTGCTACAGAGGAACTTCAGCTCCCCGTGCCGTAGCTACCACCGCCGCCGGTCGGCGGGGGAGGCGGGTAGCCGCCGCCGCCAAAGTCGGACGGAGGAGGAGGAGGCGTGTTGATCCCGCCCGGGCGATTCTTGCCGAGCACCGCGTTGCCGATGATCGAGCCGAGCACCGCAAAGCCGACGACGACGATGATGGTGAAGACGATGCCCAAGACGCCCGTGGCGGCGGACAAGCCCGCGATGGCAGGGGCGGCACTCCTGTCGCTGCCCATCGCCGCCATGCCGATGCCGAGCAGCATCAGCGGGATGCGTATGACTGTGGCGATGAGCGCGCCAATGGCGCCCGTCACCGCGCCGAGTTTCGCCGCGTCGCCCATCATCATGGGACCGGGCACGCTCTTCATGTACATGAAGATGGCGAGGAAGCCGCCTGCGATTGCCCACAGGAAGCAGCAACCGCCGATGAATGGGATGCCTGAGAGCACGCCAGCGATGATGCCGCCGATGACCGCGGCTTTTGTTCTGTCGTTCATGTTCTTTCCTTCAGTTCGACGGATTCGGTAGAGCTTGGTTTGAGGGGTTACGAGAAAATTTGTTGACGGTTGACCGCGCCGCACTCGGGCGATGCGCTCACACGCCAACGCGAGAAACTTGCGACTTAAAGAGCGCGCGCGAAGGGTCTGCCGTGCGATCTCGCCTGTACGTCTCTGCGATCTCGACGAGCCCCGGCAGGACGAAGAAGACCGCGCCCGCGCCGAGCCACGCGCCCGTCAGCAGGCGCGAGAGATGCGTGTTGTGCGCGAGCCCCGTGAAGTTGATCAGAAAATCAACGCTCGTCGGCGCTATCGCAACTAAGAGCCACGCGCGACGCGGCGCGTCGGTGCGCCGCAAGGGTCGCACGAGCGGGTAGAGCCAGAGACAGGCGGCGAAGCCCGCATAGACGCCCGTGCAGCGCGCGCAGACGGCGAGCGGGTGACCCGCGACGTAGAAAGATCGCTCCGCGATCTGGTGGCACAGCGGCGCGAACGAATGATAAATGACCCACGCGCCCGCTGCGTGCCCCGACGACTCAAGGACGGGCGCGGCAAAGAGGAGGGCGACGAAGAGGAGCGCGACCGTAGAACTCAGCAGCCACGCGCACACCGCCCGCCGCGACGCCGAACGGCGCGGCGCGATTTGCGGGACATAATTTTCGATGGAAGCAGCCACAAGCAAGCAAACGATGAAGGAGGAACGATGAACGATGAAGTGAAAAGCAGTTCGTCTTACTTCATCGTTCCGCGTTCATCGTTCATCCTTAAAATCTGATGACCGTGTCGGGTCCGCCCTCGACGTGGACGGTGTCTATGAAGCGTATGTGGCGCGACTCGGTCGTCATCACCAGCGAGTGCGTGCGCTTGCCGGAGCCGAAGAGTCGGACGCCGCGCAAGAGCGCCCCGTCCGTGACGCCGGTCGCGGCGAAGATGATCTTCTTCCCCGGCGCGAGGTCGTCCGCCGTATAGACGCGGTCGGGGTCTTCGATGCCCATCTCCTTGAGTCGCGCCAGCACCACGTCGCGCGGCGGCACTTTGTCCTTATCAACGCCAAGCCTTTCGGGGTCGAAGACGAGCCGCGCCTGCATCTCGCCGTTTAAGCAGCGCAGCGCGGCGGCGGTCAAGACGCCTTCGGGCGCGCCGCCGATGCCCATCAGCGCGTGGATGTTCGTGCCCGCCACTGCCGCAGAGATACCTGCCGAGAGATCGCCGTCGGAGATGAGGCGTATGCGCGCGCCCGCTTCCCTCACCTCGTTAATCAACGCTTTGTGGCGCGAGCGTTCGAGGACGATGACGGTTAGATCGTCAACGTCGCGCCCCAGACCTGCGGCGATGCCTTCGAGATTCTCTTTCACCGAGGCGTCTATGTTGATGCGCCCGCGCGAAGAGGGTCCGACGACGATCTTGTCCATGTAGATGTCGGGCGCGTTTAAGAGTCCGCCGCGCTCTGCGGCGGCAAGTACGGCGATGGCGTTGTTCGCGCCGAGCGCGCAGAGGTTCGTCCCTTCGAGCGGATCGACGGCGATGTCCACTTCCGGGTAAATCTCGCCGTCGGGGCACTCCTCGCGCACGCCGCGTCCGACCTCCTCGCCGATGTAGAGCATGGGGGCTTCGTCGCGCTCGCCCTCACCGATGACGATGCGCCCGCACATGTTGACCGTCTCCATCACCTCGCGCATCGCTTCGACGGCGACGTGATCGGAAAACTTACGGTCGCCCTGCCCCATCGTGCGCGCCGCCGCGATTGCCGCCGCCTCGCACACGCGCAGGAAGTCGAGCGAGAGATGCTCCATGCTCCAGTCCGTCGCCATCAGAGTGCAGTCCCCGATTCTTGAAAAGTTGATGCGCGGCAAGCCCCGAAGATAGCTGCGCGCGTGCCTGCGGCGAGAAAGCGTCGCCATACTACCAGAGCGGGCGCGGAATTTGTAGGGAAAGATGCGGTACAATCCGCCCGTCGGGCGCGTTAGACCGAACGGTGCGGCTTTTACCGCTCTATTACGGAGCTAGACCGCAGCTAGCGGCTTTTCACGCCCTATTGCGTAGTTAGACCGCACCGTGCGGCACAATACGCGTTAGGCGGCTGCGTAATGTGCTAGGAAAATCGTAAGTTATAATGGAGTATAAGCAAACATTTTGAACAGTAAGCCAAAATGTATAATTGTCACGGGACGAGCAGGGGCTGGCAAGACTACTCTATCCAAGAAACTGGGGCGGCAGTTGTGGTTGCCGGTCATTAGCCGTGATGAAATTAAAGAAGGGTATGTCAACACCTTTGGCGTAAAGCACGACCAACTATCACCTGACACCGACGGCTTTGTTTCTAACTTCTTCTTCGAGATCGTATGCCAATACCTCACCAACAAGGTCTCTGTCGTCATTGAAGCAGCATTCCAACACGCGGTTTGGGAATCGAGAATGCCCAAGATTCTTGAGCTAAGTCATCCATATATTATTTTATGCTCTATTGATGTAGAGATAGCGGCGCAACGGCACTTGCAAAGGGGTTTGGCTAATCCGCGTCGGGAGTTCTATCACGAGGATAAGCGTGTTTCTCTCTATCGGGCGACGGGCGAGATAGGGACACCGCGTCCGTATGTGGCTCCGAATTTCAACGTGCCTACGCTTCATGTTTTGACCGAGAATGATTACTCGCCGAGCTTAGATGAGATTACACATCAAATTCAATCACAAAATGCCGGACGCTCCGAGGGATAGTTGAAAGACTGAAAACAAAGAAACTTGTCAGTGAAAACGCCGCCTAACAACGGCATGCACCCGACGCCCATCAGCATGCCTCTCATGTACGTTGAATTGGGGCGCAGGTGATGCCCGGCGTTATATCGGAGCAGGAATTGCGCCCAGAGAAGAAACGCGGAGTCGTTCATCAGCGACTCCGCGTTTCTGTTCCTACGCGCGATGACAATAGGGCGTCGCGCTGAAAACTCTTTGCTCAGTTCGCGGGCGGCGCGAGTTGATCGACCGAGGCGTAGATTTGCAGGTACATCTGCGTCTCGGCGGGGATGAGCGAGCGCCACTCTGCGCCGCCACGTTCAAGGTACGAGGCGAGGCGCATGGGGTTGGAGTTGTATCCGGCGGCGAGCAGCTCCGCCTGCGTCGCGCGGTGCGTGTCGAGCGCCTGTTTGATCTCGTCTCGGCGCGAGAGATCGTTCCAGGTGTCCTGTATGTAGAGGAGCATCGCCTGAAGGGCGTTCTCGTGATCCTGCATCCCTGTGACGAAGTCGGCTTTGAGCGAGGCTTCCGGGTGGTGCTCACGGATCGCCGCGTAAGTCTGCGGGATCATCTGGATCATGCCGCCCGCGCCCGCCGTCGAGACAGAGTAGCGGTAGGTGTCGCCCGCGTTTAAGGCGTAGAGCGTCTCGATCTCGGAGAAGAGCGCGGCGCGATCCTCCTGCATGAAGCGTTTGTGATCCGTGTGCTCGACGATGCACAGGTGCGCGGCGACATCCACGACCGAAGGATCAATCTGTGCGCCCTCTGAGCGCAGACGCTCCGCCGCCGCTGTGAGCATGCGGCTGACGTAGAGTTTGCCATCGCGCGTCAGCGCGGGCGCGGCGAGCGCCGGGTGCGCCGAAGTGTAGTAGGCGATCTCTTTGACCTCTTTGCCTTCGGTGCGCGGGTACTTGACGGCGAGCGGAGTCAACTCGCGCCCCTGCGCGTCCGCGACGCGCACGGCGGTGTTGACGTAGTTCGGGCGCACGACCGTCACGCGCAAGGTAGTACCATCCGTCGAGGCGATTTCGTCTTGCGCGCCCTGCTGCAAAAGAGTCGCTTTGGGAAGCGTGACGAGGTGCATCTGCTCGCCGTCAGCATCTTCAACGGCGAGCGTCACAGTGTCGGATGCTGGCGCGGGCGACTGTTCGAGCAGACGCTTGGCGCGACCGATGCGCGCGCGCACATTGCGACCCGCCTCTTCGTCGGCGCGTGCGGCGGCGACCGTCGTCGTGCCGACCGAAGCGCGCCTGAGAGCCTTCAGGTGCTCGCTGAGGGGCGCGACAAACAGGAGGAGCGGGAGAACAGACAGATACAGTTTTCTCATGTGCGAGGTTCTTGTTTCCGGGAAGAGATCAGGGTTGAAAATGTCGTCGGGGGTGGAACGAGAATTTGACGCGCGACAGATGAGTCCGGTTGCTCTGCGCGCGGGGCTGAGCGGGCGTTCAATTTGGCGCGCGATTTAGTACACGGCGGGGCGGCGAGGCACGCAAAAACGGAACGCGGAGCCGTCTGTTACGACTCCGCGTTTGACCGTCAAAAGCTATCCTTCGCCGCCGCCGCGCTGTTCAGTCAGCCGCGACCGCCTCGCGTGCCTCCGTCGGCTTGTAGGGCGGGAGGGTCTTGCGCGCTGACTTCTCGCTCTTGAGTCCGAGCGCCCAGTCGGCTTGCATCAGGGTGTGTATGTCGCGCGTGCCCTCGTAGATGATGGCGGCTTTGCAGTTGCGAAGATAACGCTCGACGGGGTAGTCGTTCGAATAGCCGTT
>JAVXVR010000251.1:0-6527 GCA_032230165.1 Acidobacteriota bacterium
GTCGAGGCGTTGAGCTACTGGATCGAGGCATTCGAGCGGGCGGACGCGAGCGCGGGCGAGCGCGTGGCGCGTGCGGGCGCGATCTCGCTCACGTCGGGGCAGCAGTTCAAGTTCCACTTCTCGCCCGCCGCGCGCGGCTACTTCTACATCGTCGGACCCGGCGCGGGCAACGCCCCAACGACCTTTCTCACGGCGCAGCCCATCGGCATTTTGAAGACGAATCAAGCGGCTGCCCTGTCTGACTTCACCTACCCTTACGGCGCGGGTCAGGCGCTGGAACTCGACAAGAATCCGGGCACCGAAGAGTACACGATCATCTACTCGACGACGCCGCTGCTCGCGCCCGCCTTTCTCGCCGCACGCGCCGGGCACGAGCTAAGCCCTACGGAATTGAAGGAGCTTGACGATCTGCGCGCGCAGGCGAAAACCACTGCGACGGCGCTGGACGTAAAAGAATCGGGGGTGGGCGCGGGAGCGGTCGCCGTCACCGTGCCGGATAGGGAAGCCTCGCGGCTCGTCGTCTTCGACATACGCATCGAGCATCAATAGTTTCGACAGGCGTGATCCCTCGCTCGCGAATGTTTCGCGTCACGCAAAGGAGAGTTTAGGAAATGCGACTCAAGTTTTTCAGCCTGCTCGTCATCATATTGATCGCCCTGTGCGCACCGTGCGTGGGCGCGCAGGAGGCGCAACCGCCGCAGGACGAGATGGTGCGCGGCGCGTTCGTCACCACGCGCCCCGGCGCGAAGAAAGAGGTGAAGAAGGAGACGACGCCCGCTGCGGAGACGGGCGCGAACAAGACGGGCACGAACAAGATCGCGTCGAACACTCCCGTCAAGCGAAAGAGCGCGGGCACGAAGCACAAAACTACGACGCAAGTCGCAAGCGGCGCGACAGGCAACACGACGACTGCGAGCCAGACGAACGGCACGTTGTCGTCGTCGGTCGAGGGCGGCGCGCACTACGGCAAAGCCGACTTCAAAGTCGGAGGGATAGGCGTCGGCTACACGCTTTTTTTGCGCGACGAGTCGGGCGAAGCTTCGCGCGTGAGCCCGAAGCGCGAGTTCAAGTCGGGCGAGGCGATCCGCCTGCTCGTCGAGAGCAACACGGACGGCTACCTCTACATCTTCGACGCGGAGAACGACTCCGTGCCACAGCTCATCTTCCCCAACGCGCGGCTTAACCGTGGCGACAACCACATCGGCGCGCATGTGCCTTACGAAATTCCCTCCGCCAAAGAGACGGACGATAATTTGCGCTGGTTCGTCTTCAACGACACGCCCGCGACCGAGCGCGTCTATGTCGTCGTCTCGCGCGAGCCGCTCGCGGGCGTCCCCTCAGGCGAAGCCCTCGTGCGCACCTGCGCCGAGTCAGAGCAGACCTGCGCCTGGAAGCCTTCCATCGAGCAATGGGCGGCGTTGAAGACGGCGAACGCGCGTGATCAGATCGCGGTGAGTCAGGTGAAAGATGAAGGGCGCGCGCAGACGCCTGCGGAGCACGATGCCGCCACGCGGGGCTTAGGATTAGCGGCTGACGCGCCGCTGCCTTCGGTCATCTACATGATCGCCTCTTCAAACGCGAACGTCCTCGTCACGACCGTTGACTTGATTCATAAATGAAGACTTAAGATGAAAGAGTGAGAACATCATGAAGTTAAAAAACCGAATCGCAAGCCTCTCCCTCGCTTGTGCCGTCGGGCTCGCCGCCGTCTCGACACTCCCGCGCGCAGCACGCGCCGCGACCGCGCCGGATGACGCAGCACAGGCGACCGAAGCGCTGCGTCAGGGTCGCGCGCTCTTGAAGCGCGGGCGCGCCGATCAGGCTCTGCCGCTTTTGGAACACGCGCTGAAGCTCTCCACGGCGGCGAACGCCCCGCGCGGCGAGGCGGCGGCGCACGACGCGCTCGGCGATCTCTACGCGCGGCAGGGGCAGTATGCGCGCGCACTCGATCACTTCAAGCAGGCGCGTGCGAAGTTTGCCGAGGCGGAGACGAAGACGAGCGCCCTGTCGAAAGCAACGGGCTTTAGCGACAACTTGTACAACGCCGATCTGATGCTCGCCAAAGTCGGCGAGACTTACTTCCGCATGGGCGAGGTTCAGCAATCGGGCGCGGCTTACGCCTCGATGCAGGTGAAGAAGCCGCAAGGGTCGGTCAACACCGCGAAGAAGGTCGGCGGTCTGCTCGGCGGTCTCGGCGCTATCGGGCACAGCGCGGCGAACGGCAACGTCGGCATCGAAACCGGCGTCGGCGTGGCGGCGACGGCTTATTCCGTCCAGAAGATTTTCGATCTCTATCGACAGAGCATCCTCTACACGACGCATCAGCTCGGCATGGGTCGCGTCGAGTTCTTTAACGACAACATGGCGAGCGCGCGCAAGGATTTCGAGGATGCGCTCGATGCCGCCGGGGGCGGAGGCATTCCCGGCATCGCGAATCTCGGTCAGACGCGCCGCTTCCGCGTCGCCGCGCGCACGAGCCTCGGCGACGTGGCGCTCAAAGAGAATCGTTACAAAGATGCGATCAAGTTCTACTCCGACGCGGCGAAGGGCGCGAAGGACGACAAGCGGCTCGACATGATGTGGTCGGCGCAGCGCGGCGTGGGCAAGGCGAAACTGCTGATGGCGGCGCAGGAGAAGAACCCTGCGAAGCTCTGGGACGAGGGCATGGCGTCGTACCGCGACGCGCTCAAAACCATCGAGACGCTCAGGCAAGGCTCTGTGCGCGCCGACGAAGCGCGCACGTCGTTCCTCGCCACGACGAAGGACGTGTTCGACGAGGCGGCGGCGGCGCTCGCCGAGCGTGCCGCTACGGAGTCGGCGAAGTCGAATGGTCAGCTCGACGGTCAGTCGCTCGCGTGGGCGTCCGAAGCTTTCCGCGTCGTCGAGCAGGGGCGCGCACGCTCTCTGCTCGATCTGCTGGGTGAGACGAACTCACAGATCACCGAAGGCATCCCGGCAGACCTCTCGCAGAAGAAGCAAGCGAACCTCGAACGGCAGCAGGAGATCGCGCAGCAGCTTTCAGGCGTGACGCTGACGGGCGAGCCGCCCAAAGAGTCTGTCGAAAAACTTGAAGACGAGTTGGAGAAACTCGCTTCCGAATACGACAGCATCGAGAATCAGATTCGCACGGCGAACCCGCGCTACAACTCTCTGACTGCGGCGCAGCCGCTCTCGCTCGCGGAAGTGCAGCAGCAGGTCTTGGACGACAAGACGGCGCTCCTCGAATACTTCCTCGGCGCAAACGCCTCCTACCTCTTCGCCGTGACGAACAATGCCGCCGCGCTCTACAAAATCCCTTCGCGCGGCGCGCTCAACATTCAGGTGACGGAGATGCGCGATCAGATCGTGCCGCAGTCTCTGCGCCGCTCGGTCGTCGATCTCGGCGGCACGCGCGGTCTCGCGGACGAGCGTGGGCTGGGGGTGAGCACGACCTCTGCGCTCGGTAACGCCGCCGCTTTCGCCGCCGCGTCGAACACGGTTTACAAGTCTGCGTTCGAGCCAGCCGCCGCGCTCGTCGCGGATAAGCGTGTGCTCGTCGTTGCCGACGGCGTGCTCAACTACGTGCCCTTCGAGGCGCTCGTCTCTTCGGCGGGCGCGGACTACACGACGCTGCCTTATCTCGTCAAGACGAACGAGATCGTTTACGCGCCGTCGGCTTCCGTCGTCGCGGCGGTCAGGCAACAGTCGAACGCCGCCGCGTCGGCGAACGCGCGGGGCGTGCTCGTCGTCGCCGATCCGGTCTTCGATGCGGCGGACGCGCGCGCGAAGTCGGCGGGCACGGCGGCTGCGAGTGCGCCCGCTTTCGAGAGCGCGGTCGCGGACGTGACGGGCGCGAGTCAAGCGGGCGCAGCGCCCGCCGGGTTCAAACTCGCGCGGCTCGCGGGCACGCGCACAGAGGCGCAGGAGATCGAAAAGCTCGCGCGCGCCTCCGGCTTCACGCCCGACGTGTGGCTCGATCTCGACGCGAACGAGGCAAACGTGAAGTCGCGCGACATCACGAAGTATCGTCTCGTGCACGTTGCGACACACGGACTGCTGGACGCCGAGCGACCGCAGTTCACGGGCGTCGTCCTCTCGCTCGTTGGCAATCACGACGCCGATGGATTCTTGCGCACGGATGAAGTCTTCAACCTAAGGCTCGGCGCGCAACTCGTCATGCTCTCCGCCTGCGAGACGGGCTTGGGGCGCGAGAAGCGCGGCGAGGGCGTCATCGGTCTGACGCGCGCGTTCCTCTACGCGGGCGCGCCTTCGGTCGGCGTCTCGCTCTGGTCGGTCGCGGATCGCTCGACGGCAGACCTCATGTCTGACTTCTACAAGCGTCTGCTCACGAAGCAGCAGCCCACGCCGCCCGCAGCGCTTCGCGCCGCGCAGCAGCAGATGATCGCGGGCAAGAAATATAGCGCGCCGTTCTACTGGGCTCCATTCGTTCTGGTCGGGGATTGGAAGTGAGAATGATGAAGTTGGAACGATGAACGATGGAGTTAAGACTTTTGTCTTTCGCTTCATCGTTCATCGTTCCGACTTCATCGTTTCTTCTCGCCCTTGCTTTTCGGCGTGTGCGAGTTGATACTTTGAGGGTTAAGCCCACTAAATAAGTTATCTCGGAAGGGCTCGCACGTCTCAACGTTCGAGGGGGATTCGTGATGGCAGAAGCCTCGCAACAGGCAGTGGAATTTGTCCCGGTCGAAGACGCGACGGCGCTCGATCAACTCTTCGCGCGCTCTACAGCCGCGCCCATCGTCCTGCTCAAGCACAGCACGACCTGCCCGATCAGCTCGCGCGCTTACAGGCAGATGTCGAAGCTCGACCGCGACGCCGTGGGCGAAGTGGCGCTCGTCATCGTCCAGACGGCGCGCGCCGTCTCAGACGAGATCGCGCGGCGCACGGGCATCCGCCACGAGTCGCCGCAGGCGTTCATCCTGCGCGGCGGCAAAGTCGTCTGGCACGCCTCCCACTTCGACATCACTTCGGACGCGGTCGAGCGTGCAGTGGGTGAGAACAAATAAGGAGCATTCAGCACTCAGCCGTCAGCCAAACCGAAAACTGTTTGTTGTTTGCTTGAAGCTATGGCTGAGTGCTGAATGCTGAATGCTGAGTGCTCCGATGAGTGACATGTACAGGCGTGGACCCGCCGTCGAGCCGCGTGAGATCGCGCGGGAGGGCGCGGCGGGCTTGCGTGTGACGTGGGGCGATGGGCGCGTGTGCCGGTATGGCGCGGCGGCTTTGCGGCGCGTGTGCCCGTGCGCGCAGTGCGTCAACGAGTACACGGGCGAGCGGATGCTCGATCCGGCAAACGTGCCGGATACGCTTGCGGTCGAGACGGTCGATCTCGTCGGTCGCTACGCGCTCAACTTCCGCTGGAGCGACGGTCACCAGACGGGCATCTACAGCTTCCGGCTGCTGCGCGAGCTATGCGAAAACGGAGTGACAGGTGACGGGTAACAGGTGACAGGCAAGACAGCTTGGTTTTGCTTGTCACTTGTCACTTGTCACCTGTCACTGTTTCTCGATGAGCGAAGCGAAGAAGATTCTGATCGTCGAAGACGACGACGTGACGCGCGAGCTGATGCGGCGCACCCTCGCGCGGCAGGGCTACGACGTGACCGCCGCCGCCGACGGCATTGAAGCCTACGACCTCGCTCTCCGGCTGCGCCCCGATCTCATCATCACAGACATCCACATGCCCGCGGCAGACGGCGCGCACCTCGTGCGCCGCATCCGCGACACGCCGGAACTCCTCATCACGCCGATCATCGTCACCACCGGCTACGGCACGGGCTCCGCCACGCTCACGCTCTCGCAGGGGGCGGATGCCTTCGAGCCGAAGCCGGTTGACCCGGCGCGGCTGCTGGAGAGCGTCGGGCGGCTTTTGTCGAAAGAGACGCTTTGATGTGATAATGAGCGCAGGCGCGAAAACGTAAAAACAGTGAAGGACAAGGGGCGACGCGAGATGCAGGACGCCATCGGGTGGGTCAGCTCGTTCATCCTCGTGCTGACCATCGCCAAGCAGGTGCACAAGCAGTGGAAAGAAGGGTCGAGCAAGAACGTCTCGAAGTGGCTCTTCGTTGGTCAGTTCGCCGCTTCGCTCGGCTTCCTCGTCTATAGCTGGCTCGTGCGTAACTGGGTCTTCGTCGTGACCAATGCCTTCATGGTCTTAAACGCCGTCGTCGGCTTCTTGATCGTCATGCGCCACCGCCGCCGCGAGCAGCGCGAAGAGTCAGGCACAGTCGGCGGACTCGAAGCCAGACGAGCATAACAACAGTGATCAGAGGTCAGAGGTTAGAGGTCAGTATAATTTCCGGCACTGATCTCTCACCTCTCACCTCTCACCTCTACACCTATGAATGAGAAAGATTTTTTCGACGAGCGGCAAGAGGTGAAGCGCGCGAGCTTCGTCTGCCCCATCTGTCGCGAGCGCGACGACTACGAGGTGCGTTGGCTGCGGCGAACGAAGAAGCGTGAGCTGCCGCGCGGCGCGGGCGAGCAGGATCGCGTGCGCTTCCGCAACTCGCGCGACTACATGGTGC
>JAVXVR010000389.1:0-3383 GCA_032230165.1 Acidobacteriota bacterium
CACTCACGCGGACGATCTCCTGCCTCTAGCGAGACCGACTCACGTCTCGACCGCTTGAAGCGTTCTTAAACTCAGTCTGAAAGGAAAACCCCAGATGCCAACCAGACCATACAAAACCGGCAAGCCCCCTGCCGGAGAGCAGACCGCGCAGAGCAAGCGCAAGAAGAGCACCGGCAGTGGAGGCGCGCCCTTAGACGACAGCGATCCGCCCATCATCATACAAGGCGGCGGCTCGGTAGATATGTTCGTCCCCGGAAAGTTCAAAGAGAAGACCAGCGGACCCAAAGGCAAAGGCTTCAAGAACGATCTCGGCAACCTCGCCTCCATCGAGATCGACGGCAGCATCACCATCGCATTGAAGTCGACCTCCAAGATCGTCATCTACTATAGCTGACGACACAACGCGCACTTGCCGACGTAAAGAGCGCGAAGGGTTAACCTTGAATTGAGGTTGACCCTTCGCGCTCTTCGCATCTGTCGAGATCGCCGCCGCGCCCGGTTCGTGTGCGACGCGCACGCTGCGCTTCAATCGCCGCCGCGCTCCTTCCTGTATAGCTCGATGTGGCGCGCGAACTCTCGCGCCGCTTCCGCCGCGCCCGCGCCGTCGTCGCCCGGAGAATTTTGCGCGGCGTGCGCGGCGTGGCGCTCCTTGATGGCGGCCTCCGTGGCGTGCGCGAGCCAGAGGAAGGTGCCGCGCGCGCCGAGGTGCGAGGCGATGCGCTGGAGAATGCGCGGGTAGAGACGGACGGTGCGACTCAACAGGCTGCGGAGCGCGCCGAGCGAGAGTCGATCCTGAAACAACTCTCGCCGCACGCGGTCGTCCAGGTCGTGCAGCGCAGCCATCACCGCATTCAAAGTCTCATTGACGGTTGCGGGCTCTGCCTGCGCACGCGCGTGCGGGCGCAGGAACTCCGCGAGGTGCGAAGCGTGCGCCGCGCGCGGCTCGTCGGGGCTGATCTCTGAGAGCGCGCGCGCGTCGAGAAGGTCTGCGGCGAGCGCGAGGTTCGTGAGGTGCGTCGAGCGACGCAGATCGCGCAGGCGCGCGCCGGGGTCGGAGAGGGCGAAGAGGTTCGCGCGCCCCGCCTCGCCGCACGCGAGCATGACGCGATCCATCGCGCCGCGCCCGTGCGCCTTCCAGCCGTGACGTTGCGCGCCGTGACCGTAGCCGAAGACTGGTCGGACGACGCGCCAGTGCGCGCCCGCGCGCTTGTAGGCAGGAAGCTTCTCGAAATATTGCTCGAAGAGCGCGAGCAGCGACTTGTCTGCGGGCGAATCAGCCGCGTCGTAGAAGAAGAGGCAGGACGTGAACTCGTCGCGTCGCGCGTCGCCCGCGAACCCGCCCCAGAGGAGTTGTCGGTGCGCGCTCGCGTCCTCGGTCGTCACCATGATCTCGCCGACGCCGAAATCCACTGTGCCTGCGCCGCGTCCACGCGCAAAGCCACGCGCCACGCTCCCGACGGTCGGTGAGACGTGCGTCGGCGCGCGCCCCTCGCGCAACTGCCGCGCGACCGCAGAGCCCGCGCCCCCGGCATCTACGAACAAGCGCGCCGCGAACAGACGACGCGCGCCGCGCTTGTCCTCGACCTCGACCGAGACGCGATGCGGCTCGACGTAGGCGCGCACGAAGCGTGCGCCTTCGACCGTCGCGCATCCTTCTGACGCGCTGAGCTTCGCGGCGGCTGCCGCGAGCAGCCGGTCGGCGTCAATCGCCACGTCTAACACGTCGCGAACTTCGAGCGGCGGCGCTTTGACGCGTGAGCCCGCGTCGTGGAACTTGACGAGCCCTGCGCGGTAGCGATTGACGACCGCGCTCTCGATCTCCTCCGTCGAGAAGAGTCCCGTGCGCGCGAGCCCTTCGAGTTCTTCGTTCGAGACGTTCCAGCCGCGCTCTGTGCGTTCGGCGTCGCGCGCGTCGAAGACGACGACGCGGCGTTTGTGAACGTGCGCCATCACCGCCGCATGGAGCAGTGCGTGCGCGCCGCCCGTGTAAACGATCTCGAATTCGCCCTCGACACTAAGACGTGCGGGCGGCGCGCCGCGCACGATTGCCTCGCGCGCGCCCGTGTCGAACGCATCGCGCTCGCGCGTCTCCGCTTCCCAGACGCGGCGCAGCCACGCCTCGCGGTCTGGGAGCGCGCCGAAGTTTGCCACCGTCAGCGGGTAGCGCCGGCGGAAGTGGCTGAGATCGGGCGCGTCGCCGTCGCCCGTTTTCGTCCGCGCGTGAGCCATACGATTAAGACGAAGAATGTGGGGCGGGCTGAAAGGCGTGAACCCATGAGCCCGCCGTCCGTGACAACAACAATTTTTCGGGAGACTAACTTTGGCGCGAGTCTAAACGATTGCGCCGCGCGCGGGCAAGACGGACGCAGCCGTGCGACGGATTATCGGCGGCGAACGATGTTTGAGCCGCCGACGCGCGTCGCTCCGTGGAGTCGCTATCATCTTGTCGTCCGTCGTCCGTGCTCACGCCCTGCGCCGCGTCAGCAGACCGATGACGGCGACGAAGAGCGCCGAGCCGATGATCGACCAGACGACGGGAAACGACCTGCCGCCGACGACGACGGGGAATGGCTCAGGCAAGCCGAGTGAGCGCGCGAGCCACATCCCGATGAGCGCGCCGATGAAGCCGAGCACGATGGAGACGAGGCAGCCGCCGCGCGAGAACCCGCTGATCGCCTGACCCAGCGCGCCGCACACCCCGGCGACCGCAAGCAGCACGAGAAACTCAATTAACGTCATAAACTTTCACCTCCGCGCCGAGAAGACGCGCGTTTCCGCCTTTCCGCCCGCCCGCCCGCGTCGCCCTCCGGAAATTAAACCTTCCCAATTCGCGCGCGCGCCAATATAATCAATTGCGGGGGCTCGTCCGTAGTCGCCCGCGCCCGCAGGCGCTTCCAGAGTCCCCCGCGTCGCCCCGTCCCCCTCAAAGAATTTCGCGAACAAGTCAGGAGATTTTATCAAACATGCGTAAACTTATCCTTGCCACCCTCTTCGCGCTCGCTTTAGCGTGCGGCGCGCTGGCTCAGTCGAACGGGTCGCAGTCCGACATCCCCAATATGGGCAAAGCCCCGACCGAGCCGAACGGCATCGGCAGACTCGACGCGCGCGTCTTCGACGAAGCGGGCAACCCCGTTCAGGGCGTCTATCTCAAGCTCGAATCGCACCGCAGCGACGGCTTCTTCTGCGAGTCCTGGAACTCGACGGACGCGCGCGGCGTTTCGGTGCTGCCTCCGATCCACATGGGTCAACTCAAACTCGTCGTCAAGGCGAAGGGCTACGAAGATCAGAAGTTCGACGTTGAGCCAGGCAGCCTCGGTGAGCCCCTGCATATCACGCTCAAAAAGAAGTAAACCGGGCGACACGCCCGAAACAGACGCGGGGCG
>JAVXVR010000557.1:0-14305 GCA_032230165.1 Acidobacteriota bacterium
GACATCAAAGCCACCTGCCATTTCTCTTTAATCCTGTCAATCCTGTTAATCCTGTCCACCCTTTCCAGGTTTTGCTAGGCGCTCTAAATCTTTTCACGATGGCAGAGACAGACACAGACCCCCAAGATCAGTTTGACGCCGACGCCCGCCCGGTTGACGAGCGCGCACCGGGCTTGTGGCGTCGCTACCGTGCGTTGCCAGCCAACGTCTTCTTCATCAGCCTCGTCAGCCTCTTGAACGACGCGTCGAGCGAGATCATCTACCCGCTCCTGCCCGTCTTCCTCGCGAGCGGTCTCTCCGCCACGCCCGCCGTCATCGGTCTCATAGAGGGCGGCGCGGAATCCGTCTCCGGCTTCCTCAAGCTCTTCTCCGGCTACTTCAGCGACCGCCGCGGCACACGCAAAAAACCCGTCGTCTTCGGCTACGCGCTCGCAAGCATCGTCAGACCACTGCTCGGCTACGCGACGACGTGGCATCAGGTCTTCGCCGTGCGACTCACAGACCGCGTGGGCAAGGGCATCCGCAGCGCGCCGCGCGACGCCATGATCGCCGACTCCGCTGCGCCCGAAGTGCGCGGGCTCGCCTTCGGCTTCCACCGCGCGATGGATCACGCGGGCGCTGTCGTAGGTCCGCTCATCGGCTACGCGCTGCTCACCGCAATCGCCTCGAACCGCAACTCCCCGACGCACGGCGACTATGAGCACATCTTCCTGCTCGCCTCCATCCCAGCCTTCGCCGCCGTCGCCGTCGCCGCCCTCCTCGTGCGCGAGACGAAGACCGCGCGCGCGCCGGGCGCAAGAGGCACGACGCCCGACGCGACGAATCTGACACGCGATGCGGATAGTTCGTCAGCCGCCGCGGAAGCTCTCACCGTCGCGCCGCAGCAACTCTCCCTGCGCGGCTTCGACGCGAACTTCAAACGCTTCCTCGTCGTCCTCGCGCTCTTCACGCTCTCGAACTCCTCGGACGCCTTTCTGCTCCTGCGCGCGCGCGAGGCGGGCATCTCCATCGCCACGATCCCTCTGCTCTGGGCGGCGCTCCACGCCTCGAAAGTTTTAAGCTCGCTCGTCGGCGGCGACCTCTCGGACAGACTCGGTCGCAAAAGCTTGATCGTCTCAGGCTGGCTTCTCTACGCGGCGGTCTACGCGGGCTTCGCCTACGTCTCGACGGCAGGGGGGGCGTGGGCGCTCTTTCTCATCTACGGGATTTATTTCGGGCTCGCGGAGGGCGCGGAGAAGGCGCTCGTCGCAGACCTCGTCGGCGCAGAGCGGCGCGGGACGGCGTTCGGCTTGTATAATCTCGCGCTCAGCGTTATGTATCTGCCCGCCTCGCTCCTGATGGGCGCGCTCTGGCAGTGGCGCGGCGCGACGTTCGCCTTTCTCGCGAGCGCGGTCGTCGGCACGCTCGCCGCGCTGCTGCTCCTGACGATCAAAACCGGAAGCGGAACGCTGGCTCGCGCCGCGAAAGCGTAGCCCGAAAAATTTATCGCTCGCAAGAGGACTGATGCCCGCACACGAATACGAACTCATCACGACAGCCGACGCGCTGCGCGCCGCTTGCGAATCCCTCGCGCGCGAAGAGGCGGTCGGCTTCGACTCGGAAACTACTTCGCTCGATCCTTACGCGGGGCGGATGCGACTCGTGCAACTCGCCGGACGGGATGGTCGCGCCTATCTCGTCGATCTTTTCCGCCTCGGCGAAAACGGCGACGCGGCGAAATCTGACGCGCTCGCGCCCTTACGTGATCTGCTCGCCGCCGCGCGCCCCGTCAAGGTCGCGCACAACGCGAAGTTTGATGCGAAGTGGTCGAAGCAGCATCTGGGCGTCGAACTCGGCGGTGTCTTCGACACGATGCTCGCGAGCCAGCTCGTCTCGGCGGGCGAGACGGAAGATCGACACGGTCTCGCCGTCGTCGTCGAACGCTACTTGAACGAAGAGGTGGACAAGACGCAGCAGTTGAGCGACTGGGGCGGCGAACTCTCCGCGTCGCAACTCGAATACGCCGCGCGCGACGCCGCCCTCATGCTCCCTCTGCGCGACGCGCTCATCTCTCGGCTCAAGTCGGACGGTCTCGTCCGCGTCGCGCAGATCGAGTTTGAGTGCGTCGTGCCCGTGGCGTGTCTCGAACTCGCGGGTATCTACCTTGATGCGGCGTGCTGGCGCGAACAGGTCGAGGACGTGAAGAAGCGTCGCATCGTGCTCGCCGAAGATTTGCAGGCGTTTCTCTCCGAGGGCATCTCGCAAGGCTCTCTGTTCGAGAACGCGCGCGCCGACATCAACCTCGACTCGCATACGCAGCTCTCCGCCGCCTTAAAACGCCTCGGCGTGCCGCTCCCCGACTCGACGCGCAACTGGAAGCTGCAACCGCTCGCCGCCGACTACCCCGTCATCGCGAAGCTCTTGGACTACCGCACCGTCCAGAAATCCCTGACGAGCTACGGCGAGAACATCCTCGCCGACATCAACCCCGCGACGGGTCGCATCCACGCCAACTTCCACCAGATCGGCGCGCCGACCGGACGTTTTGCATGTACGAACCCCAACGTGCAACAAGTCCCGCACGCCATCGAGTACCGCCGCTGCTTCCGCGCGCAAGGAGAGAAGCGCAAGCTCCTGATCGCCGATTATTCCCAGATCGAGTTGCGGATTCTCGCGCACGTCACCGAAGACAAGGGCTTCATCGAGGCGTTCAACTCCGGCGCGGACTTGCACCGCGTCACCGCCGCGCAGGTCTTTGGCGTCCCGCTCGACGCCGTGACGAAAGAGCAGCGCGACTTCGCCAAGCGTCTGAACTTCGGCGTCGTCTATGGCATCGGCGCGCAGCGTTTCTCGATGATGACGGGACTGCCCTTGAGCGACGCCGAAGGCATCATGTCGCGCTACTTCCAGACCTATCGCGGTCTCGACGCTTGGCTGCGCGAAGCAGCCCGCCGCGCCGTCAGAGAGAAGCAGGCGCGCACGATGTCGGGTCGCCTCGCGCGCTTCAACTTCGATCCGGAGGATCGCCAAGCCGCCTCGCTCGCCCAACGCAACGGCAAGAACATGCCGATTCAAGGCGCGTCAGCCGACATCCTCAAGCGCGCGCTCAGGCTGCTGCACGACAAGCTGCGCGACACGACAGCCGAGATCGTCAACATCGTCCACGACGAGGTTGTCGTCGAGGCGGACGCCGACGAATCGCAGGAGATCGCGCGTGTGGTTGAAGAGTCTATGTGCGCGGCGGGCGAGGAGTTCGTCACGCGCGTGCCCGTCAAGGTCGAGTCGCAGATCGGCGACGCGTGGGTGAAATAGCCAGTAGGAAGGCGGCGCGAAGCGAAAACCGCCTGAGAGTTTTCCTTGCCGAACAGAAGCAAACAGGAGAGCCGTCGCACGTTCCTGCCGTTCAGCTACCGCGGGCTGCTGTTCGATCTGGCGGTCTTCGTGGTCAACGTCTTCCTCATCCGGCTTCTAACGCGCCGCATCGGGCGTTTGCTGTCACTAACTTTTCTGAGCGACGACGCGCAGGCGAGCCGCTCCCTGCTCATCATCATCTCGGTGGCATTAGCCGCACAGCTCGTCGGCGCGTGGCTCAAACGCAGACCGCTTCAGGCGAGACTGCTCGCGCAACACGACAGCGGCGGGAGCCTTTTCGGTTGTTTGATTATTCTTCACTTCGCCCTGACGCTCATCACTTCCGCAGGGATCATTGCGCTGCTACTGCCCAAGTCGTCGGGCGGCATCACGGTGCTCATCTTCTTCCTCAGCATGATCCCGACGGCGCTCGTCTGGCGCGCGATGGCGCCGTACAAGAAGCCGCCGGAGCCCGACTGGCGCAACTCGCGCGCGGTCGAGATCGTCGCAGACCTCTGCCTCTTCGCGTACATGCTCGTGAACCTCGCCGTCTGGAACACTGTGACGGCGGGGTCAAACGTGCGCGCGACGGGCGTGGGCGACGTGTTCTCGCGCGCCCTCGGCTTCGTCCTTCTTAGCCCCGTCATCCTCCTCTTCTACCTCCCGCCGCGCCTGCTCTTCCTCGTCGAGGATTATAAGTACCCGGCAACGTGGATCAGCATGACGCTCGCCGTCGCGCCCGTCGCTTACCGCCTCATCATCGGCTCGCCTTTGAACACAGATTGGTGAGGGCGCGCGGTACGGGCGGGGAAGCGGATCAAAGAGGGGGACGAGAAATACGCGCCCGGAAAACAAAAAGAGGCTAGGCGCTTTCTGTGCTTACGCTTTCACCTCCCCGTCCTCATGCTTTCCCTTCCACAAAAAATAGACGGGGATGCCCGTGAGGACGAGCAGGTAGCCGATGCCGGAGGTGGTCGGCGTGAGATAAGCGAGATCGAGTATGACGAGCGCGGCGAGCGCGACGTAGAGCGCGGGCACGAGCGGGTAGCCGTGCGTGCGGTAGGGTCGCTCGGCTTGCGGCAGACGGCGACGCAGCACGACGACTGCTCCGACCATCAGCGCGTAGAAGACTAGATCGGCGGAGACGATGTATTCGAGCAGTTGCGTATAGACGTTGCCGTAACTGATGCTGACCGCGCCGGTCGCCGCGTCGGTTGTCTGCGTCACGGTGCGCGGCAGGGTCAGCAGCGCCGCCCACAGCCCTTGCATGACGAGCGCGAAGGCGGGGACGTTTTGCGCGTTGAGCCGCGCGGTGCGCGCGAAGAAGAGCCGGTCGCGCGCCATCGCGTAAGTGACGCGCGCGCCCGCGAGGATGAGTCCGTTGTTGCAGCCAAACGTCGAGATGATGATCGCGATTGCCATCAAGGTCGCACCCGGCGCGCCGAAGATCGCCTGCATCGTCGCGGTCGCCACGCGGTTCTGCGGCGCGTTCTGGATCGCTGGCAGGGGAAGCGTTACGACGTAAGCTAGGTTGGCGAGCAGGTAGAGCCCGACGACCGTCGCGCAGCCCGCGAGCAGGGCACGCGGCAGCGTCCTGCCGGGGTCGCGCACCTCGCCCGCTGTGAACGTGACGTTGTTCCAAGCCGACTGCGCGAAGAGTGGTCCCACCATCGCGCGCCCGACGAGCATCGCGAGCGCAAGCCCGCCCGTTACGGTCAGCCCACTTTGCGCCCCCTGCGGCGTCCAGCCGTTCGCCCACGGATTCCACCAACTCGAAGTGTACGCCGCGCTGTTGTGATTCCACCCCAGAGCTAACCCAAGCACGACGAGCGCGGCGAGCGCGGCGGTCTTCGTAAACGTGAAGCTGTTCTGAATCCACTTGCCGATTTGTAAGCCCCGCGTGTTCGTGAAAGTGAGGGCGAGGATCATCAGGACGGCGACGAGCTGTTGCGTCGAGAGCGAGAGCGCGTAGCCCGCTAAGACACGCCTGGGCGCGACGATGTAGTTCGTCGCGGAGATTTGCGGCGCGAGCACGCCGACGAAGTTCGCGAAGGCGACTGCCACCGCCGCGATAGTGCCCGACTGGATGACGAGCAGGAGCGACCAGCCGAAAAGAAAGCCGACCGCGCCGCCGTAAGCCTCGCGCAAGAAGACGTACTGCCCCCCGGCGCGTGGCATCATCGCGGCGAGTTCCGCGCACGAGAGAGCGCCCGTGATCGTCAAGACCCCTGCGAGCGCCCACGCCGCCAAAAGCCAGCCCGGCGAGCCGACGAGGCGCGAGGACTCGGCAGACGTGATGAAAATCCCCGACCCGATCATCGAGCCGACGACGATCATCGTCGCGTCGAGCGAGCCGAGCCCTCGTTCGAGTCTCGGCGTTTGTGTCGTTTGCGCGTCGCCCATCGGACTCCTGCCGCCTTCGTGCGCGGGGTTATCAGAGCGGGCGCGTATGTTGAAAGGTTCGCGCGAGACTGTCAAGGAAAAGGATGAAGGATCAAAGGAAGGCTGACCCCTAGTCAGCTACGCTTTCATCCCTCATCCTTCATCCCTCATCCTTCATCCTTGCCCTTGCTTGACAGTCGCCGCGCGGCTCACCTAGTCTTGTGTTTCGAATTTACTTCATCAAACCTGCCGAGTGGTTCAGATTCGCACGCAATAATTTTCTGTATGATCAAAGAAGACTTGACGCAGTTGATTCGTGGCTGCCACGCGCACGTCGGCGTGATAGGTCTTGGCTACGTGGGCTTGCCTCTGGCGGCGGAGTTCGCGCGCCGTGGCTTTAGCGCGACGGGCTTCGAGGTGGACGAGCGCAAGGCGGAGTCGATCAACCGCGGCGCATCGTACATCGCGGACGTTTCCTCTTCGCAGATCGCGGAGCTGGTCGGGGCGAAACGCTTGCGCGCGACGACCGACTTCTCCGCGCTCGGGGAGTGCGACTGCATCATCATCTGCGTCCCTACCCCTTTGCGAAAAACCAAGGAGCCGGACATCTCCTACATCCTCGCTGCCGCCGAAGAGATCACGAAGAACTTGCGGCGCGGGCAGCTCGTCATCCTCGAATCGACGACCTATCCGGGCACGACCGATGAAGTGCTCCTGCCGATGTTCGAGGCGGCGGGGCTTAAACTTGACGCAGATTTTCTGCTTGCCTTCTCGCCCGAACGCGTCGATCCCGGCAACCCGCAGTTCCATACCGATAACATCCCGAAAGTCGTCGGCGGCTCGACGGAAGACTCGACCGAAGTAGCCGCACTGCTCTACGCGCAGATCGTCGGGAGCGTCCACGCCGTCTCTTCGGCGCGCGTCGCCGAGGCGGCGAAGCTTTTGGAAAATACTTTCCGCGCTGTCAACATCGGCATGGCGAACGAGATGGCGCGGCTCTGCTACGCGCTTGGCATCGACACCTGGGAGGTTATCCGCGCGGCGGCGACCAAGCCCTTCGGTTTCATGGCGTTCTATCCCGGACCCGGTATTGGCGGTCACTGCATCCCGCTCGACCCGCACTACCTTTCGTGGAAGGCGCGACAGCACGGCTTCGATTCGCGCTTCATCGGCTTAGCCGAAGAGGTCAACTCGCGTATGCCCGATCACGTCGTCACGCTCATCAGCGACGGCTTGAACGACGCCCGCAAATCCTTGAACGGCTCGCGCGTGCTGCTCTTAGGCGTCGCGTATAAAAAAGATATCAACGACGTGCGGGAGAGTCCCGCGCTCTCGATCATCGACCGCCTGCGCGCCAAAGGCGCGGACGTGCGCTACCACGATCCGTTCATCGCGGAAGTCAGATTCGAAGAGGCTCACACCGAGTCGGGCGGCGAGCCCTTGCAGTCGGTCGCGCTCACGGACGACGAGCTGACGGCGGCGGATTGCGTCGTCATCGTCACCGACCACAGCGCGGTGGACTACGCACGCGTCTGCCAACTCGCCAAGCTCGTCGTTGATACCCGCAACGCCCTCGGCGGCGATCTGCGTAAAACAAGCTGCGCGAGAATCATCAGACTATGATTCGTCCGTTGCCCATCGTCCGCTGTCAGCCGTGCGATATCATGCTCAAGTGATTCGTTCCTCGCCACGGACAACTGACCACTGACAACTGACAGCTTTCATGCTCAAAGTCATCAATGTTGTCGGGGCGCGACCGAACTTCATGAAGGTCGCCCCCGTTGTCGGGGCGATGCGGCTGCGCGCGCGCGAGTTCTCACCCGTGTTGGTGCATACAGGTCAGCACTACGACGCGCAGATGTCCGACGCCTTCTTCCGCGATCTCAACCTCCCAGAGCCGGACGTGCACCTCGGCGTGGGCTCCGGCTCACACGCGCAGCAGACCGCCGCCGTCATGCAGCGCTTCGAGCCGGTCGTCCTTGAGCACGAGCCCGACTGGGTGGTCGTCGTCGGCGACGTGAACTCAACGCTCGCGTGCGCGCTCGTCTGCGCGAAACTTCAAATTAAAGTCGCACACGTCGAGGCGGGCTTACGCAGCCGCGACCGCACGATGCCCGAAGAGATCAACCGCCTGCTCACGGATCAGATCGCGGACTTGCTCTTGACGCCCTCGCCCGACGCCGACGCGAACCTCCTCGCCGAAAACATCCCACCAGAGCGCATACGCTTCGTCGGCAACGTCATGATCGACTCGCTCTACGCGCAACTGGATCGCGCCGCGCGCTCGACCGTGCGCGAAGACCTCGGCGTGAAGGGCATAGAGTATGCCGTCGTCACCCTCCACCGACCGTCGAACGTTGACGACCGCTCGACGCTCGCACCGATACTCCTTGCGCTCGAACGCATCAGCGAGCGCCTGCCTGTAGTCTTCCCCGCGCACCCGCGCACGCACGCGCGCCTCGCGGAGTTCGGCTTAGTGGATCGCGTGCGCGCCGCCGCGCCCCGACTCCGCGTCATCGAACCGCTCGGCTATCTCGACTTTCTGCGCCTGATGAGCGGCGCGCGCCTTGTGCTCACGGACTCCGGCGGGCTGCAAGAAGAGACGACCGCGCTCGGCATCCCTTGCCTCACCTTGCGCGAGAATACAGAGCGACCCATCACCGTCACGCACGGCACGAACCGCGTCGTCGGCACGGACGCCGCGAGGATAGTCCGCGAGGCGTTCGACGCGCTCGACTCTGTGCGCACGGAGCTACCGCCGCTCTGGGATGGGCAAGCCGCCGACCGCATCCTCAACGCACTCCTGGAAGGGACAAAGGATGAGTGAAGACGCGGAGACACGGCGACGCGGGGACGCGGCGAAGGATAATCCCGCTCCCGCGTCCCCGCGCCCCCGCGTCCCCGCGTCTTTTTCCTCGTCGCCTTTGCGCGGCGAGGTGAGCGCGCTCGCGTTGCTGCGCGAATCTTTGCGACGCGCGCGCACGGCGTTTGTGCTCCGGCGCGAGCGTGCCATGCTCGCACGCGGCTCACAAGTCGCGCGCGTGCCGCGACTGCGCGACGGGTTCGCAGAGCTTTCGTCGTCGCAACTCCTCGCACACTTCCGCGAGAGGGAGTCGCCGCACTTCCTCGCGGGCTTTGAGTCCGCGCCGCGAGAGTTGTCGCAACTTGCGCGCGATAAATTTCGGCGCGCGACCGGAGAGTTGATCGAGCGAGCGCGCAAAGTAGTCGAAGAGAATCGCTGGTCGCTCGTCGGCTGCGGCGAGTTCGACTTTGGCGGGGAGATCGACTGGCTGCGCGATCCGCTCACGGGCGCGGCGTGGGCGCGAGACTTTCACGCCGACGTGAAGCTCACGGGCGGCGACGGCTCGGACGCGCGCGTGCTGTGGGAGTTGAACCGCCTCGGTCATCTCGTCGCGCTCGCGCAAAGCTACTCCATTGACGGCGACGAACGCCTCGCCGAAAAATTCTTCGCCGATATAGAGAGCTGGCGCGCGCAAAATCCCGCAGGCTTCGGCGCGAACTGGGCGAACGCGATGGAGGTGGCGCTTCGCGCCATCAACCTCCTCGCCGCGTTCCACGTCTTCCGCCGCTCGCCGCAGTTGGATGAACAGAAGCTCGCGTCGCTTCTCACGCTTTTCGATGAGCACGGCACGTTCATCCGTCAACACCTAGAGTTCTCGCACCTCGCGACGAGCAACCATTATTTGTCGAACGTCGTCGGTCTGCTCTGGCTCGGCGTCTTGCTGCCGGAGTTGAAAGCCGCGCGCGCGTGGCGCGAGTTCGGGCTTGGTGAGATGTTGCGCGAGATGGACAAGCAGGTTTTGCCTGACGGCGCGGACTACGAGTCTTCGACCGGCTACCATCGCTTCGTCACAGAGTTGTTCCTCTACTCGTTCATCCTCTGCCGCGCGAACGGCATCGAGATCGCGGACGTGTACTGGTCGAAGCTGCGCGCCATGCTCGAATACGTGCGCGCTTATCTCCGCCCTGACGCGAGCGCGCCGCTCATTGGCGACACGGACGGCGGGCGCGTCCTCGCATTTGCGCCGCGCGCGGCTGATGAGCACGCCTACCTCGTTGCCGCCGGCGCGGTCGTCTTCAAACAGTCGCGCTTCAAGCTCGCGAGTGATGCGCCCTTCGAGCTGCTATGGTTGACGGGCGCGGAAGGCTTGCGCGTTTACGACGAATTGCCGTTGAGTGAGTCGGCGTCCTCAACGCAGTTCCCGCACGCGGGAACTTACGTTTTGCGCGACGCCGATCTCTACCTCTTATTTAACGCGAGCGGCGCAGGGCTCAAGGGGCGCGGCTCGCACGCGCACAACGACGCTCTCTCCGTCGAAGTCTCGGCGTGCGGCTCGAACTTTATCGCCGACCCCGGCACATACGTCTACACCGCAGACTTGCGAGCGCGCCACGAGTTTCGCTCAACCGCTTATCATTCGACCGTCGAAGTTGACGGCGCAGAGCAGAACACGACCGACGAGCGCACCCCTTTTCGCATCGGCGACGAAGCGCGCCCGCGCGCTCTCTCTTTCACGACGAGCGACGAGCGCGACACGGTCGCCGCAGCGCACTACGGCTACGAACGTCTGACTGATCCCATCGCGCACGCACGCTCTGTGACGCTCGACCGGCGGCGGCGCGTGTGGATCGTCGAAGACGCTTTTACAGGCGCGGGCGCGCACACGTTCCGCTTCTCCTTCCACGCGGGGCGCGGCATCAAGGCGCGCGTGCGCGAAGAGTTCGCGGAGTTGTACGATAGCGCGAACGGCGCACGTCTCATCATCGCGACGCGCGACATCGAGGCGCAGCCGACCATCGAAGCGCGCTGGACTTCGCGCGACTACGGCGAGCGTGTCCCTTCGCAAAGCCTCTGCTGGACTGTAAGCGCCGACGCGCCGCTCAAAGTCGCGTGGGCGCTCGTGCCCGTCTGCGCGAAAGACGACGAGGGCGCACGACTGAATCAGATGTCAGATGCTAGGTGTCAGATACTAGATTCGATCTCAGATGCTAGACTTTAAGAGTGAACGACTAACGTCTGGCATCTGACATCCAACCTCTATCTTTTGTGTGTGGAATCTGCGGAGTCTGGGAATACGGCACGGCGTCGGGGCGAGTTGAGCCGTCGCTCGTCGAGCGTATGCGCGACACGATGGCGCATCGCGGACCCGACGACGCGGGCGCGCGCGTCTTAGATGATGGTCGGCTCGGCTTGGGCTTTCGCCGCCTCGCCATAGTCGATCTCTCGCCCGCCGGCAACCAGCCGATGCGCGGGTGCGACGGCACGGACACGTGGCTCGTCTTCAACGGTGAGATTTACAACCACGCGAGTCTGCGCGAAGGACTCGAAGGGCGCGGTCACGTCTACGCATCGCGCACCGACACGGAGACGATCCTGCACCTCTACGAGGAACGGGGCTTAGATTTCGTCCGCGCGCTCGAAGGCGATTTCGGGCTCGCCGTGTGGGACGCCGCGCGCACGCGTCTCGTGCTCGCGCGCGATCCATTAGGCGTCAAGCCGCTCTACTTCTACCAGCGCGACGGGCGTTTCATCTTCGCCTCCGAGATCAAGGCGATCCTCGCGCACCCTTCGGTCTCGGCGGAAGTTGACGAAGATTCTCTCTATCACTATCTATCCTTCCTCACCACGCCCGCGCCCGATACGCTCTTCCGCGACATTCAAAAAATTCCGGCGGGGCACATGCTTACCATCGAGCGCGACGGGACAACGAGCCTCACGCGCTACTGGGACGCGCTGCCGCCTGAAGAAGCGGTCGAGCGCAGCGACGAAGAGTCGCGCGCCGAGTTGATGCGTCTGCTTCGCGCTTCCATCAAAAAAAGGATGATGGCGGACGTGCCCGTCGGCGTCTTTTTGTCGGGCGGCGTAGATTCGTCGGCGAACGTCGCGCTGATGGCGGAACAGATGTCGCGACCGGTGCGCACGTTCACGGTGGGCTTTCGCGACCGCGCGGAGTACAACGAGCTTGACGCCGCGCGCGCTGTTGCTGAGAGATTCGGGACGGAGCATCACGAGATCGTCATTGACGACGCGGACATGCGCTCGTTCCTCGCCGATCTCGTCTTCCATCAGGACGAGCCGATAGCCGATCCGGTCTGCGTGCCGCTCTACTACGTCTCGAAACTCGCACGCGAGTCGGGCACAATTGTCGTGCAGAGCGGCGAGGGCGCGGACGAGATTTTGAGCGGCTACGACAAGTACGTGCGCTACCTGAAAATTTACGAGCGCTTCTGGCGGCACGCCACACGCCTGCCGCGCGCGGCGCGACGCGGCGCAAGCTTTGGCGCGCAAGCCCTGCTCGAAACCTTCGGCGCGAAGTCTCTGGCGGTCGAGCTGGCGCGCAGGTTCGGCGCGGGCGAGGAGTTGTTCTGGGGCGCGGCGATCGTCTTCGACGAGACGGTGAAGCCGCGCCTGCTCTCGCCGCAAATGCGCGCGCGCTTTCGTCATCGCTCATCTTACGAGACGGTCGCCCCCTACCTCGAACACATCGCGCGCGAGAGACCGTCGAGCGATTTTCTCACGCGCATGATCTATCTCGAACTTCAATTGCGCTTGCCTGAGCTTTTGCTGATGCGCGTGGATAAGATCACAATGGCGACTTCCGTCGAAACGCGCGTGCCGTTTCTCGACGACAAGCTCGTCAGCTTCGCGATGGGCTTGTCGCGCGATCTCAAAGTGCGTGGGGCGAGCGGCAAGCACATCCTGAAAGAAGCACTCGAAGAGGTCTTGCCGCGCGAGCTGCTACACAGACGCAAGCGTGGTTTTGGCGCGCCCATCCGCGAGTGGCTGCGCGAAGACCCGACCCGTTTGCTCGACGCGCACGTGTTGAACTCGCCGATGCGTCGCCGTGAGTTTTTCGACTACTCATACGTCGCGCGTCTCGTCGACGAGCACCGGCGCGGCACGCACGACTGGAGCTTCCACCTGTGGACGCTGCTGAATTTGAGCGCGTGGTACGAGCGTTGGATCGAGCGGGCTTAGAATTGTGCGGGTTATCTGTGGTGAACCCTGTCCGCCTCACATAAACGAGAGCATCTCAGATGTCGTGAGTCTCTTCGCGCCACTCGGCGACACAGCGCGCGAGCGAGTCTGTGAGCGGCGCGGGTTGCCACTTGGGGGCGAGCGCGCGCAGGCGTGAGATGTCGGCGCGCCAGGCTCGCGGGTCGCCGGGTCGCGCCGCGCCGCGCGTGCGAATCTCTTTCGACGGCGCGACGAGCGCGCGAAGTTGTTCGGCGAGAGAGATGACGCGCGTCGCTGCGCCGCTCGCGACGTTGACGGTAAGGAAGCTCGCGCTTGTTGCGGGGGGGGCGGCGAGTTGTGTCTCAGCGAGCGCGAGGAGCGCCGTGGAGACATCGTCAATGTGCAGGTAGTCGCGCGTCTCCTCGCCCGTGCCTTCGAGCCAGACGGTCTCGCCCGCGCCCGCGAACTGTTGATAGAGTTCCCAGACAAGAAGTCTTCTTTGCGCCGCGCCGAAGACGGAGAAGAGACGACAGACCGCGACGCGCAGACGGAAGCAATCGCTGTATTCGCGTGCGACAAGTTCGCACGCCGCCTTGTGGAAGCCATAGGGCGAGATGGGGCGCGCGTGTGCGTCCTCGCCGACGGGGAGTTGCGCCGGGTCGCCGTAAACAGCCGCGCTCGAAGGGAAGAGGACGAGCGTCGTCGCGCCGGAGCGTCGCACGGCTTCGAGGGCGTTGGCGAAGCTGAGAACGGAGGCGCGTAGGTCTTGGAGCGGCGCGTCGAGTGATGCGCGCACAGACGCCGTGCCCGCCGCGTGGAAGAGCAGGTCGGGCGCGAAGTCACGCACTAACGGAGAGAGGTCTGCGCTGACGGCGTCGGCTTGCGCGTATGTGCCGAGCCAGCCGCGCGACGCTTGCGAAGCGCGACCGACGCCTATTACTTCATGCCCCGCGCGCGAAGCGTACCGACCGAACGCGCCGCCGACGAAGCCGTTGCTGCCTGTGATCAGGATTCTCACGTTGCTCGTTACAATCCCAGCTTAGCAATTCCAACAATTTAACGATAACTGACGAGCGATGAGAGCGACGCTGTTCAAGCGTCACCCCTCGCGCGCTCGACTGGCGCGGTCACAGCCGCCGCGTCCGCGCGCGTCAGTTGTTCAGTCTCAGTGGCGCGCTCATCGCTCGCGTCGAGCGCGAGTCCGATTGTCTCGCGGAGAGAGTCGTTGACGATGTGCCCGACGATTTGGGGCGTGAAGCCGCGCGCGAGGTGCGCGTAGCCACTGTCGGAAAGTTGTTGCCAGAGCGCAGCGTCGGTGTAGGCGCGCACCACAGCGTCGGCGAAGGCGCGCGGCTCGTCTGAGATAAGCGCCTCGACGCCGTCGCTAAAGCCCATGCCCTCCGCGCCGATTGAGGTGGTGACGACGGGCAGACCGTGCGCGAGCGCGTCGCCGATCTTGCCCTTGACGCCCGCGCCGAAACGGAGCGGCGCGACCATCACGCGCGCGGACGCGAACAAAGGCTCGATGTCTGGCACGTAGCCGAGCACCCACACGTCCGCAGAGGCGAGCGCGGCGATCTCCGGCGGCACGTTATCGCCGACGACGTGAAGCTT
>JAVXVR010000611.1:0-7350 GCA_032230165.1 Acidobacteriota bacterium
GGAGAAATCGAAGATAATGTGCGGGTGCGTTGACTGTCAAGAATAGAGCCCGCGAGCGCGCCCGATTCAGACGCGTGTTAAGCAAACGAGGCGGCACACGTTATGATCATGTAAGACTCGGGCGCGCGCACGCGAGTCGCGGATTTGGGACGCGCGAGTCCGATTCCGAGATAAGTTGAAACCATGCGCCGCGCCGGGGCGTCTTTTTCCCTGTGAATTGTTGACACGCGCATGGACTCGCGCTTGCATTCACCTTTGTATTATGAAACTCCGCGTTGCAGCGAGTCGTAGTAGCAGCAGGCTCGCCGCGCTAGAGTTTCGCAGCGTTTAAGGCTCGCAATTGCCGTTTCTGAAAGTTTCCCAAGGAGTCTCTGGTTTGATGTTCAGCTCTGACCTAAAGCGTTCATTCCTACTCGCGGCGTCGCTCTTGACGGCGCTCTCGACTGCCACGCCCGCGCAGCAGCCCGCGCCGACACCGCAGCAGCAGACCCCGGCGCAGCGCGACGCGCAACGCCCGCCCGGCACGGAGCAACGTTCGACCGTGCCGGAGGACGCGCGCCCGCGCCCCACTGATCCGACGCGCCCGCCCGGCACAGATGTGCGCTCCGCGCCACAGGCTCCGCCGGGTACGCAACTTCCACCGACGAACCCCACGACGCAACCGCAGGTCACGCCCCCAATGCCGACCGAGACCGTGCCGCCGACGAGCGAAACGACCACCGAGCCGCAGGAGCCGATCCTGCCCCCGGTCGAGCCGCGCGCCGTGCCGCCGCTCCCGTCGCTCGTGCGACTCGGCGTGCAGGGCGGCAATACGCTCGCGCTCACGATGAACGACGCCATCAAGCGCGCCCTCGCCAGCAACAACGACATCGAAGTGGCGCGCGACACCGTGCGCTTTAACGAGACCGTGCTGCGCTCGCTTGAAGGCGTCTATGATCCCGTCTTCAGCTACACGCCCGAAGTTGACAACTTCAACCGCCCCATCACGAGCATCTTCGGCGGCGGCACGTCTTCGGGCACGGTCGCCGTGACAGACTTCAACAACAATTTCCAGCTCACGAAGCAGTTCGGCACGGGCGGCGGCAACTACCAGTACTTCTTCAACAACACGCGCGAGACGACGACCGCCACTAGCTCGACCCTCAACCCCTTCTACTCGGCGAATCAGGGCATCACATTCACGCAGCCACTCTGGCGCAACCGCTCGATTGATCGCAACCGCCAGTCGATCCGCATCCAGCGCAAGCGTCTGGAGCAGTCCGACGCGGACTTCCGCCGCTCGACCATCGACATCATCTCGCGCGTGCAGCGCGCCTACTGGGACTTGGTCTTCGCCCTGCGCGATCAAGAGAACCAGATCGCCAACGTCAACCTCGCGCGCGAAAATTTCCGCCGCACGGAGGCGTCGGTCGCCGCGGGCGCATCCGCGCCGCTCCAGCGCGCCGAAGTGCAGACCGAGCTATCGAATCGCGAGTCCGCGCTGCTCTCCTCGGTCGAGGTGGTCTCCTTCGCGGAGAACAACCTGAAGCAGTTGATCCTGCGCGATCCGCTCGCGCCCGAGTGGTCTGCCTCGCTCGTGCCGACCGACCAGCCGAGTTTCGACGAGCGCCCCGTCAGTCTCGAAGACGCGCTCACGGAGGCGCGTAAGAACCGACCGGAGCTGCAAAGGCTGAATCTTGAGAATGAAGTGACCGACATCAATCTCGCCTACTTCAAGAACCAGACCAAGCCGCTCGTCAACGTCAACGCGACGCTTTCGACGACGGGTCTCGCCGGCACGCCCGCGCCCAACTTCCTCGGCGGCACGACTACCCTGCCGCTCATCGATCCCACGCTGGCTGGCACCAGTTCGAGCGCCTTCCTCCTCTCGCAGATCAACATCCTGCGCGCGGCTCAGGGTCTCCCGCCCGCGACCGCGCCGAACATCACGTCTAACAACCCATCCGTCCCGTCGCAGTTCGTCGGCGGCTACGGTCAGACGCTCCAAAACCTTTTCAGCTTCAGCACGCGCAACATTGTGGTTGGTGTGACGGTACAGCTCCCTCTCCATAATCGCACGGCGCAGGCGAACCTTGCAGGCGAGCGCATTTTGAAGGAGCAGTTGCAGGCGTCAATCCGCTCGCAGAATCAAGCCATTGAGGTTGAGGTGAGGAACGCCGCGCAGGCGGTCGAGACGGCGCGACAGGTCGTGCTCGCCGCGCGCGAGGCGCGACGCAACGCAGAGTTGCAGTTGCAGGGCGAGCAGCGACTCTATCAGGTTGGGCGCTCGACCACCTTCATCCTCTTCCAGCGCGAGAACGCCCTCGTCAACGCGCGCAACGCAGAGGTGCGCGCCGAGACCGACTACAACAAGGCGCTCGCAGACCTCCAGCGCGCCACCTCGACGACCCTGCGCGCCAACAACGTCATCGTCGAATCGCCCATCGGTCGGTAATCAAGGCGCGACAAGTGAAAAAGAGGCTGCGTGATCCAGATTGATCGCGCAGCCTCTCGCTCTTTATGCGTTGACGCACCTCCCTTCCTCTCATATCCTCGCACGCGGTTTCACTCTACTTGATCAACTTCGACCCGGAACGAGCCTTGAAGATCAGCGCGACGATCATCACCTTCAACGAGGCGGAGAACATCCGCTCCGCCTGCGAGTCGGTCGCGTGGGCTGACGAAATCCTCGTCGTTGATTCCGAGTCAACGGACGCGACGCGCGAGATCGCCGAAAGTTGCGGCGCACGCGTCGTGGTGCGCCCGTGGTCGGGCTTCGCCGCGCAGAAGCAGTTCGCTGCCGACTCAGTCTCGCACGAGTGGGTCTTTAGCCTCGATGCCGACGAGCGCGTCTCGACGGAGCTACGCACTTCCATCGAAGATTTGCTCTACACGCCGGACGCGCAGCTTTCGGACGGCTACCGCGTAGCGCGTCGCTCCTTCTACATGGGTCGCTGGATTCGCGGCGGCGGCTGGTATCCAGACCATCAACTGCGCCTCTACCGGCGCGCGCGCGGTCGTTGGGCTGGCGCGTACATACACGAGTCCGTGAAGATGGACGAAGGCGCGCGCGTCTCGACTCTGCATGGCGACCTGCTGCACTACAGCGTGCGCGACGCCTCGCACCACCACCGCATGATCGGCGAGCGCTACGCCCCGCTCGCCGCCCGACAGATGTTCGAGCAGGGGCGACGCACCTCGCCCCTCAAGATCGCAACGGCGTCTCCCGCCGCATTCTTTCGCAGCTACGTCCTCAAAGGCGGCTTCCGCGATGGTCTCGCCGGTCTCGCCATCGCACGCTTCGCCGGGCATCACGCCTTCTTGAAGAATCTGTTGTTGTGGGAGTTGCTAAACTCTGAGGGCGCACCGGCGAACGCAACGAGGCGCGACGACGCGAAGAGGCAGGCTTGACGAAAGTCCATCTCAGGCTTCTTCAAGAATCCCAGGCGCAGCTTGACCCTTTCCAATCAGCCCGCACCCATTTCCCATCTTTCTTTTGGAGGACGTGAAAACCGCCGCCGCCGCACAGCATCCCGCAATGATGCCCCATGTAAACCACCGCCACCGTCTTGTCAGCGTTAAAGCCGACCGCCGAGAGTTCGATCCAGCCGCCGGAATTCGGATGCTGCTTGTAGAAGTTGTCCCACCCACCGCGCTCGAAGGTTGATTTCAACTCGCCCGCTGCAATCAGTTGGTAACGCAGCTCAAGGTTGAACAGCGGCTGAAGGAGCCAAGTCTTCTCATTTTTTTTGGCGTAGTCGGAGATTGCCGCACCAACGAGCCCTTCCGATTCTTTCTCCGGCACCAGACACATCTTATAGTCCACAGTCGCGCTACGGATGACCAGCGTTTTCGCATTCGCTACGCTCAGAGGCCATTCTGATGGAAGGATCGTGGAATAAACTTCATAAGCATCAGCATCAACATACGGCTCGGCTGGCGCATCCTTTGTTACCGCAGGATTCTGAGCCAGGAGAGAAAACATGATCAGCAGCAGTGCGATGGGTTTTAGCATCTTGATCTCCCTCACTTTAAAGCTGGGCTTGAGACTTCGCCGGTTTCAAGAAGTACGTCATCTAACTAAACATTATCGTTTCTTGCGACGAGATGGTTTGCCGCTTTGTGCGTCCGCGCTTTTCTTCGAGCGAGATTTGTTCTTGTCAGTCGCATCGCTCTTCGATCCCGCCTTCACTCCGCCGCGCCTCGCATCTTCGCCGTGCGGCGACACCTTCTGTTCCTCCGCGTCAGCTCCTTCGTCGCGCTCCTCTTTCTTCTCGCGCTCCGACTTCGGCGGCTCGACGTGGTGCGTCGCCAACTGTGGCTCGGCTTGGAGGCTTGATGAAGGGAGCAGGTTGCGGCGCGTCGCTTCAGGGTCGAAGACGGGCGCGGCGGGGTGATCGTGGACGACTTCGGCGAGGAGTTGATCCGCCATCTGCTTGTGCTCCCAGATGCGGTTGCCCTGTGCGAGGATGGCGAAGAGGATGGGTCCCGCGTCCTGCGTGTTAACGATGCCAGCGAGGTTCGACATGCCGCCGTCGGTCGTCGTCAGCGTCCCCGTCTTGGCGACGACGGCGCACTCGTAGCCCGTCTCCTCCATGCGCCGTCGCAACGTACCGTGGTCGCAACTCGCCACCGCCAGCAAATCTTCTAGCTTCATGCCGCGCCGCGCCGCTTCGTCCGAGAGCGCGCGCACGACCGTGATGAGACCGCGCGGCGTCATGCGATTGGTGTAAAGACCGGAGTTGGTTTCGAGATAGACCTGATCGGCGGGCAGCTTCAACTCGCTCGTGAGGAAGTTGACGACCGCCGCGGGTCCGCCAAGCTGCGCGCCGATGTGGTCGGCGACGAAATTGTTCGAGTGCGCGTTCATGTAGAGCAGGATTTCGCGCAGCGGGTTTGAGTGGACGACGAAAACTTCCGCACCCTTTGGCTCGTCGGCGACGCCCGTCTCGCGTTGTCCGAGCTTCAACACGTTCGCCACGTTCTTCGCAGAGTCGTCCGGCTTCTCGTTGAAGTTGAAGCTGAACTTCGAAGAGACATAGACGCCATCGCGCACGTGCTCGATGCCGCGCGCGCGCAACTCTTGCGCGATGACGACCGCGCCATAATCCGTGAACGACGGATCATCGCCGACGAGGTAGAGGCTGCCCTGAAGTTGCTTCGATTTGGGATCGATTGCGCCGTCCGTATAGACGTGCGTCACGAAACGGTAGTCCGCTCCGAGTTGGCGCAGCGCGTAGAGCGTCGTCGTGAGCTTGACGAGCGAGGCGGGGTTGAACTGTGTATCGGCGTTGTGCGAGGCGAAGACGCGCTGCCCGTCCCAGCTCTGGATGAGCACGCCCTGCTTTTCGGGCTCCTCGCCCCGAGAGCTATACCAGAGCGCCACGTCGAAGCGCGGCAGTTCTGCGGGCGGCGGCGGGACTGACGCTTCCGTCGGCTGACTCGCGCCGACCGGCAGATGCTCTCGAACTTCGTCGGCGACGCGGCGGCTCGCCTGCTCGACGACCGCGAGCGTGTAGGGGAAGAAAGTGAGGACGGCGATGACGAGCGCGCCGACTGAGACGAGTGCGTAGATTGGTTTTCGAGAGTGCAAACCTTCCCCCTTGCGCGACGGTACTCAAACTCCGCCCTTTCGCAAACCCGGCGGAAGTTTTAATATCTCAATGGTCGCAAGCGTGCGTCAAGCCACTCCAGCGCACGACCTTTCAGAACCAGAGTCTCGAACCGACAACATGATTCTTTTGCAAACCCCGCCCTCCGGCGCGGACGCGCTGCTACCCTTCCCCCTTGCGCTCGCCTTCGTCGCGGCGCTCGGCGCGCTCATCGGCAGCTTCTTGAACGTCGTCATCCACCGCCTGCCGCGCGAAGAGTCCATCGTCTTCCCTAACTCGCGCTGCCCTTCGTGCGGCACGGCGATCAGACCTTACGACAACATCCCCCTCGTGAGCTACGCGATTTTACGCGGTCGCTGCCGCTCGTGCCGCGCGCACATCTCGGCGCGCTACCCTGCGGTCGAGCTGCTCGTCGGCGTCCTCTTCGGGCTCGTCTTCTGGCGCGATGGGCTGACGCTCGCGCTCCCCTTCGATCTCGTCTTCGTCTCCGCGCTCACTGCTCTCGTCTTCATAGATGCCGAGCACATGATCCTGCCCGACGTGATTACACTCCCCGGCATCGGCTTTGCTCTCATCGCGCGCGCGCTCGTGCCGAACTTACTGCACCTCGGTTTTCTCTCAGACGGGTTCATGCGCGGGATGCCCGACTGGACGATCTCGCTCGCGGGCGCACTCTTCGGCGCGCTCGTCGGCGGCGGCTCGCTCTGGCTGATCGGCTGGCTGTGGGAGAAACTGCGCGGGGTCGAGGCGATGGGCTTGGGCGACGTGAAGATGATGTTCATGGTCGGCGCGTACCTCGGCTGGTCGCAGACGGCGTTGACGATCTTCCTCGCCGTCCTCTTAGGCTCCGTCATCGGCGTCTCGATCATGCTCCGACGCCGCGAGCGCGACATGCAGATGATGCTCCCCTTCGGCATCTTCCTCGGCACGGGCGCGATCATCAGTCTCCTCGCCGGTCATGCCATCATCACGTGGTATTTAAGTCGCTTCATGAATTGATCAACGGGTATTCAACCCATGTGGGAAATAATCATCCCAGCGACGATCAACTAAAGCGGCGATGTCGGGCTGCACGACAAGTTCGTCCGGGTAGCCGGGCTTCATGCGCGCGTCTATGACGAGGGGCGCGCGGTAGGCGAGGTGATGGCGCTCGATGGTCGTCCCGGCAGCGTGGATGTCTGAGGCAGGCTCGAAGCGCGTCCACGTTGCCCACAAGAAATCGGGGACTGAGCGCGCGACCGACGCGTCGTCGTGGAGAACGATGATCTGCCACCCGTCGAAGGCTGCTTCGCGCGCGAGGCGCGACGCGAGTTCGGGTTCTTGTGCAAACTTCGCGCCTTCGACGACGAGACAGCCGCCGCAGAAGACTTCGGCGCGCGTCACATCTGCGGGGAGCACGCCGCGAAACTCGCGCGGCAGCTCGCGCCGCGCGTCGCCGAGTCCGAGCATGACGGCTTTGCTGCCTTCGTTCACCTTGCCGCTCGTGTAGTCGAGCGTGTCCATTGAGGTGTTCGTGAAGATGAAGAGATCCCGCGACGCGTCGAAGCGCGCGAGGACGTGCTCGAAGAGTCGGCGAAAGTCGCGCAAGTCCTGCGGCGTGTCTGTGAGCAAGAGAAATTTCGTCAGAGAGAGCTGCCCCTCGCCGAGGATGCGAAACGCCGAGACCAGAGCCTCGCGCCGGTATCGTTCGCGCACCACTGCGGCAGCGAGCGAATGGAAACCCGTCTCGCCGTATGACCACAGATCGCGCACGCTCGGC
>JAVXVR010000620.1:0-5315 GCA_032230165.1 Acidobacteriota bacterium
GAGCAAGTCCATCGTGTGCAGACCGTCGAAGGCGTCGCGCGCGTAGAAGAGTTGCCCCTGATAGAGCGGCTTCAGGTCTTCATCAACGTAGCGGCGGTTGAGCGCCGCGCCGCCGAGGACGACCGGCACGGTGATGCCGCGCTCGCTCATCAACTCAAGGTTCTCGCGCATGATGAGCGTTGACTTGACGAGCAGACCCGACATGCCGATAGAGTCCGCGCCGTGCTCCTCGTAGGCTTGGAGGATCGCGTCAATCGTCTGCTTGATGCCGAGGTTGATGACGCGGTAGCCGTTATTGGTCAGGATGATGTCCACGAGATTCTTGCCGATGTCGTGCACGTCGCCCTTGACGGTGGCGAGAATCATCGTGCCCTTCGTCGTCGCGCCGCCCTTCTTCTCCATGAAGGGTTCGAGGAAGCGCACCGCCGCCTTCATCACTTCGGCTGACTGCAAGACAAAGGGCAACTGCATCTGACCACTGCCGAAGAGATCGCCAACCACCTTCATGCCGTCGAGCAGGATGTCATTGACGATATCGAGCGCGGAATATTTTTCGAGCGCGAGTTTTAGATTATCTTCGAGTTTGATCTTCTCGCCGTCAATAATGTGCCGCTTCAGCTTCTCTTCGACCGGCAAATTTTCATCAACCACCTGCGCCTTCTTCGAGGAGACGCCCGCAAAGAGTTTCGTAAACTCCGTGAGCGGGTCGTAGGTGCAAA
This sequence comes from Acidobacteriota bacterium, assembly GCA_032230165.1. Classification (GTDB taxonomy): domain Bacteria; phylum Acidobacteriota; class Blastocatellia; order Pyrinomonadales; family Pyrinomonadaceae; genus JAIVGV01. The sequence continues at coordinate 720 of JAVXVR010000620.1, forward strand.
CGTCGCCTTCAAATTTCCGCTCGTCGTAGATGAGTTGCCGCGCGACTTCCCGCTCGCGCTCGCCGATGCGGTTCAAGGGCACGATCTTGCTCGCGTTGACGATTGCCGCGTCGAGTCCGGCTTCAACCGCTTCGTGGAGGAAGACGGAATTTAAGACGACGCGCGAGACGGGCGAGAGACCGAACGAGACGTTCGAGACGCCGAGCAGCGTCAGGCATTCGGGGAGTTCTTTTTTAATCCGGCGAATCCCCTCGATGGTCTCGGCGGCATTGCGCCGATCCTCTTCGATGCCGGTCGAGATGGGAAGCGCGAGCGGGTCGAAGAAGATATCGTGCGCCGGGAAGTTGAGTTCCTTCGTCGCCTGCTCGTAGGCGCGACGCGCGATCTCCAACTTGCCTTCGGCGGTGCGCGCCATGCCCGTCTCGTCAATCGTGCCGACGACGACCGCCGCGCCGTACTCCTGCGCCAGCCCGATCACTTTACGAAAGCGCGGCTCGCCGTCCTCATAGTTCGTCGAATTCAGGATGCACTTGCCGCCCGCGTGTTCGAGCCCCGCCTCCATCTTCTGCCACTCGGTCGAGTCGAACATGAGCGGAATGCGCACCTGCGTCACGAGGCGCGAGGCGAGCGAGTGCATATCTTTGACGCCGTCGCGCCCGACGAAATCAACGTTCACATCAAGGACGTGCGCGCCCTCGCGCTCCTGCTCGCGTGCGAGTGAGACGAGACCGTCCCAATCTTCAACGCTGAGCAGGTCGCGCATCTTCTTCGAGCCCGATGCGTTGACGCGCTCGCCGATGATGAGGAACGAGGTGTCCTGACGGTAAGGCTGCTGGACGTAGATCGACGACGCGGACGGCACGAGCTTCGCATCGCGCTGTTTCGGCGTGACGCCGCGCATCGCTTCGACGACAGACTTCAGATGCGCGGGCGTCGTGCCGCAGCAACCGCCGACGACGTTGACGCCGAAATCCCGCGCGAAGTGTAGGACTTGCGCGGTAAAAGTTTCGGGCGTCTCGTCGTAGTGCTGCTTCCCTTCTTTGACCTGTGGCAATCCAGCGTTCGGCAGCACGGAGACGGGCAGCGGCGCGTTCTCGCAGAGGTAGCGAATGCTCTCGCTCATGTGCTTGGGACCCGTACCGCAGTTCATACCGATCACGTCAATCGGGAAAGGCTCGAGCGTGGTGAGCGCCGCGCTGATCTCCGTCCCGTTGAGCATCGTGCCGAACAACTCAATCGTGACCTGCGCGATGACGGGCACGCGGCGTCGGTTACGTTTGAAGTCCTCGAAGATGGCGGCGAGCGCAGCTTTCGTCTGTAAGAGGTCTTGGCAGGTCTCGACGATCAGGAGATCAGCGCCGCCATCGAGCAGACCGCGCACCTGTTCGGCGTAGGCGGCTTTGAGATCGAGGAAGCTGATGTGACCGAGCGTCGGCAGCTTCGTGCCGGGTCCCATCGAGCCTGCGACCCAGCGCGGGTGCGCCTGCGTCGAGAAGTCTGCGGCGACGCGCTTGGCAAGCTGCGCGGCTTTGAAGTTCAGCTCGTAAGCCATGCCGGCGATGCCGTACTCGCCGAGGACGAAGGGCAAGCCTCCGAACGAGTCGGTCTCGACGACATCGCAGCCGACTTCAAGGAACGCCGCATGGACATGCTCGACTGCCGAGGGCTTGCTGATCAAAAGATATTCGGGGCAGCCCTCGAACTGCGCGCCGCCATAATCTTCGACCGACAGGTTTTGCGATTGCAGGTTCGTGCCCATCGCGCCGTCGAAGACGACGATGCGCTCTTTGAGTGTGCTAAGAAAGTCAGTCATAAATTAAGCGATCAGCAGTCAGCAATCAGCCAAACCAAACCCTTCCGCTTGAAACTTTCAGCCGGGTAACCACTCATAAGCTGAATGCTGATGGCTGAGTGCTGTATACTATTTGAAAAGCCCCGCGCTAAACAACGCGGGGCTTCTGGGCAGAAAGCCTGTTGGCGGTCGTTCTTTTCGCGACCGACCTGACCGAGCTGTTTAGCTGCTTATTTTACGTGGCCGCAAGTCGCCTTAACTCACCACGTTTTTTCGTCCGGTTCATTGAATCATCGCGCGCGGGCGGTGTCAAGGCGGGCTACTTTGACCTGTCCCACTCCTTCCGCAGCTCGCTCGCGATCTCCGCCGCGCGACGCTTCGTTGGTTCCTTGCGGTCGAACGGGTTGAGGATGACGGCACGATGACCGAAATCCTTTGCCCAGAGCCGCTGCCCTTCTTTTGATTCGAGCTTGACGAAGGCGCGTGCCTCTGTGCTGTCGTCGCCGACGCGCACGGAGAGCGCACCCGTCAGGACGGCATCGGCGTCCTCTGCGCGCTCGACGACGGTGAAGCCTTTCTTCTCAAGCTCATCGCCGATGAGGAAGCGGAAACGCTCGGCTTCGTCGGCGCGACCCATGTCCCCGATGTAAATCTTATGCACGTCGTGAAGGCGCGATGTGCTCTGTCGGCGCGGGCGCTCCGCACCATCGCTCGCGAGGCTTGCGAGGGACGAGACCGTGTTCAGGCAGAAGAGGCAAACCAGCAATAGCATGTGGACGGACAGACGTTTCATAACTTCTCCTTATCCTCGGCGGGAAATGTGTCGCGTGCACAGAAAGCCGCGGGAGAGTGCAGGCGTGGCGACATTATGACGCAGGAGATGGCGGAAGCGTTAACTTTGGTTGCGCGCGATTTTCGGAGCTGATCTTTTAGCCGAACGCTTTTTGTGCTACTTTCGCAGCCGTCCGTCGGGCTTTTTCGAGACTCCCGAACCCTATGCGACGAGCCATCTACCCCGGTTCCTTCGATCCCGTCACGAACGGTCATCTCGACATCATCGAGCGATGTTGCAAACTCTTCGACGAGATCGTGATCGCGGTCGTCGTCAACCCAGAGAAGCAGCCGCTCTTCACGGTCGAGGAGCGTCAAGCCATCCTGAGAGAAGTGATGGGCGGCATCGGCGGCGGGACGTGCCGTCTCACGGTCGCTAGCTTTCAAGGACTGTTGATGCAGTATGCCGTCGAGCAGGAAGCCGACGCCATCGTGCGCGGCATACGCGCCATCTCCGACTACGAGTATGAGCTTCAGATGGCGCTCATGAACCGCAGGCTTGAGCCACGCGTCGAGACGGTCTTCCTGATGTCGGCGGAGGCTTACTCCTACGTCAGCTCGCGTCTCGTCAAAGAGGTCTATCAACTCGGCGGCAGCATCACGGGACTCGTGCCCGATCTGGTCGAAGCACGGATGCGCGAGAAGTTGGGTCGCGCATAAAGTTCTCGACTGTGACGCGTCGCGGCGGTGATATAATCCCGGCAAGACTTTCCAATTACACCTGAGCCATGATGACTAAAGCCGTGCCGCAAACTTTTACGACCTCGGAGAGAGTCGCGCTGATGCAGGCGTCTTCCACTCTCGGTGCGATGCAGAAGGCGATGACGATGCGCGCCGAAGGGCTCGACGTGGTTGATCTCGGCGCGGGCGAGCCCGATTTCGACACGCCCACACACGTCAAGCGCGGCGCCGAGGATGCGATGCGCCGTGGCGAGACGAAGTACACGGCTACGGGCGGCACGCGCGCATTGCAGCGCGCGATTCTCGACTACTACGAGCGCGAGTTCGGCGCGCGCTACGACGCGGGCGAGGTGATGGCGACCGCCGGGGGCAAGCAGGCGATCTTCAACGCCGTCGTCACGCTCGTGAACCCCGGCGACGAGGTGCTCATCGCGAAGCCTTACTGGGTGACGTTCCCCGAAATCGTCAAGTTCGCGGGCGCAACCCCTGTCTTCATCGAGACGGAAGAGAGCGGCTTTCAGCTCACCGCCGCTGCGGTCGCGCGCGCCATCACGCCGCGCACGCGACTCCTCATCATCAACTCGCCCTCGAACCCTTCGGGTCGCGTCGTCCCGCCCGACGAGTTTCGCAAGATCATGGAGACGTTGGCGGAGCGCGACATCTACTGTGTCTCCGACGAATGTTACCTGCGCTTTGCCTACCCGCCCGCAGAGGTCTTCAGCGCGGCGTCGCTTCAGCCTGAACTGCGCGCGCGCCTGTGCATCGCCGGATCGTTTTCCAAAACTTACGCGATGACAGGCTGGCGCATCGGCTACGCGCTCGCGCCTGCCGCATGGATCAAATCAATGCTGCTCGTGCAGGGGCATTCGACGAGCAACCCAAACTCCATCGCTCAGGCGGCGGCGACCGCGGCGATGAGCGCGCCGCAGGACTGCGTGCGCGAGATGCTCGCCGAGTACGGGCGACGCCGCGACTGGATCATCGGCGCGCTCGCCGACGTTCCCGGCTTACGCTGCTTCACGCCCGAAGGCGCGTTCTACGTCTTCCCGGACGTGCGCGGCTGCTTGCGGGGCGAAGTTAAAACGTCTGCTGATTTTGCGGAAAAGCTTCTGACGGACGAACAGGTCGTCGTCACTGACGGCGCGGGCTTCGGGGCGGACGGCTACATACGCATCTCCTACGCGACCTCGCTTGAACGCCTCCAGGAGGGCCTGCGCCGCATCCGCCGCGTCGCCAAAGCGTGCTTGCAGCAGGCTTAGATCGAAACTGATTCCGGCTGGAAAGAGAAATGG